>CAYXYA010000008.1:0-18786 GCA_964469185.1 uncultured bacterium
AGATCCCATAGGTGCCGATTGATAAGCGCCCGCAGTCGTTGGAAAACCATTAAACTGAGGTCCGATTAGATAAACATTTCCACTTGTATCTATGGCCAAATCTTTAAATTCATTGTTCGCGCCCGCGATGCCGCCCCCAACATATGTGGAATAGACCAAAATCGGATCAATTACCACCGGCTTACTTGGATCGTATCCTTCTATCTCAAAACCCACCTCGTTTCGGCCTATTTTTTTAAAACTTCCTTTTATAACTATTTTTTTGAATTTTTGATTTTGATAAACCAAAGGTGTTTGAAAGGTAAGTTTTCGAGTTTTAGTTTTCAAAATCAAATCACCTCGAGAATCAACTTGTATATTTTCTATTCCTTGTAATTTCAGTCGGATATCCGTCGGGTTCGCTCCCGGCTTCACTATAAAGTCATACTCCAACTTTCCTTGGTTCCCGTAATAAACCATGTCAATTCCGGGATAAACCTCCCTCATTCTTACCTTAGCTGTTTGCTTCACTCCCGCACGCCATTTATCTGGATCGCCACCAATTAAATAATTCGACTTTGACGGTAATTCATCTTCCCCGATCATCCGACAAAGACGATTTCCGCCCACAAGGCGCATCCGTACGACCTCTGGTGATGCTGTTAGAAGTTTGGAGTCGGGAGCTAGGTGTTTACGATCAGATTTTTTAGTGTGAGCTGGGAACGTCAGCACGGCTTCGGCAGGTGTTATGTAAATCGAGTAACCAGAACCCCTGGCCAGAAACCTTACCTGAGGATCGGTTTGGCCCTCGTTACGCTCAAACATCAGAGGGATTTTGCCGTAAGATTCGCGGATTTTATCTGAAACTTCAGAGCTTTCAGCCTTGTTGGATATCAGGCTGCCAATGGTTAAAACAAGGCAGAAGGAAAATATGGAGCGAAAGAAATAAGGGTTAATTGGGAGCATAAAACTCCTGAACGATTCAAGACTTGATGATCAAGAATATCACGCCCAATTTGAAGCGTCTATTTGATGGCAGTTACATTGTTTGTCAGTGGGAAATAATGGAGGTGGGAACACCCGGCATTTCGGGAAGGATGGCCTGGATGAGGGATATCTCGATGCTCCCGATGACGATACCGCTCTTGATGAAGACCGGCACGTGGCGCGAATCCGCCGTCACCCAGAGGTCAATGTCTTCTGAATTACGGAAAACCGTATCGTGCTTCACATAAGGTTTTAAAAGATAACAATCGAAAGTACCCAGAGGAATGGTGATCTTTTCCCGTTTGGCGACTTTGATGACCAGATTGTAATTTTTCCCGCCCGACGACGTCGGGACGTTATATTTCTCGCCTTCTTTGATCGGCAAAAGGCGGAAATAATAAAAACAGGAAATAATATCCTGCGTGAAAGGAGGCACGTCCATTTCCTCAGGCGTTTCTTTATTGTGCTGACGGGTCAATCGATGTTTTATCTGGTCGAACAGTTCCAGGTTTTGGGCTTTGTAATTTCCCTCCGAGACGTTGTTCTCGAATTTCCAAGTCAAATAATCCACCGCGTCGAAATAGCTTGTTTGAATATCTAGAACGGGATAAATGGCATTGAAAGGAAAAGCCGCCTTGGCCCTCGCCGTCAGGGGATAGCAGGGCCGGCCGCTGACCTTCACAAAATCGTTCACCTCGAGGCTCGCTATCCCCGCCACCATCGCGAGTGCCCGCACCTCGTAAACCAGCTTTTCTCCCGAGGCGAAAGCGTGATTGACCTTGGGCCGGACCATCTTGGTAAAGGGTTCCGCTTTTTCCGATTCATCGACCTTCGAAAAGACCGGCGCCCCGCCCGGGGTTGGCGTGACCGAAGTGCCCTGCCCTGAGCGACCAACGGGAGTCGAATGGGTTTCTTTCACATACAAGTTCCTTTGGTGATTGAAATCATCCTTACTGGGATAATAGATCGGATTGACCACCCGAAGGATCTGACCGGGTTTTAATTTCGATTTCGTTCTTAAACCATTAGCCTTGGCGAGTTTGGTCTTTCCAGTTGAGTCCCCATAATACATTTGAGCGATAAAATCGAGCGTATCGTCCGCCTCCACCTTGTAACGAATGACATTGTCGCGATCCATCTTTTTGGAAAGAGACGCCGTCTTGGGCGCGTCCTCACCGTGTACTGAAACCAACCCCGTCTTACCCTTTGCGACGAAGAGCAAAGAACATCCTTGAAGGGCCAACAAACCGATCGAGACACAGGTTATCCGGAAAAAGTTTTTCATTTTTTGGTCTTTGCCGCAGCGACGTATTTCATCATCGCCTCAAAAACATCCGCTACCTTGATATCGTCCATCGGGTCATGTTTTTTGCAGAAACCCGTTCGGCAATCCGCGCAGGTCGCGTTTTCCGGCATTAAAACAGTGGATGGATTGCCCCAAGGGCCCCACCTCGCCGGAGTCGTTTCGGGAATAGGACAAAAAAGAGAGACAGTGGGCGTTCCCACAGCCGCCGCTAAGTGCATCGTGCCCGTGGAGCCGGAAAGGAAACAATCCGCCCCCCGGTACACCGCCGCGAGCTGTTTCAAATTGCACACCCCGATCAAAAGGATGGGCTTGCGTTCCGCCCCGCCAAAGGAAAGAAAAGCGGTGAGCTGGGAGATCAAAGGCGTTTCTTCCGGCCCTCCGGTGATGACCACCTGTAAATTGCTTTCTTTGCAAAGTTTCGAAACGATCTGGCTGTAGCGAAGCGGGCTCCAATTTAGCGCCGAGCCCTTATGACCCGGATGAATGACGACATAATGGTCGCCTTTCTTGATCCCTTTTTCTTTTAAGAGGTCCTTGGCGAAAACCTCGCTCTCTTTCTTTACCGGCAATTCGATCTTCGAGACAAACTCTTGGAGACCTAAAGGTTTCAACATTTCCAGATTGAATTCCACCTCATGCTTATCGTTGAAACGGCGGTGGAGACGAACTTTCGGGTCGAACGCGAAGCTATACCAACGGAAAGCCGTACCAACGCGGATGGGAATTCCCGCCAACCACGCCGCCAAAGCCAATTTAGGCCGGGGGTAAAGGGCGATAAAAGTATCCACTTGGAGGTTTTTGAGCCGGCGTTTCAAGGTCCAAAAGTTTTCGCCAGGCTCTACCGTCTCCACCGCGTCGATAGCCGGATGGCCCTGGACGATCTCCTTGGCGTAGGAACTCACCAACGCCGTGATGCGGGCCCGAGGAAAAGCCTTCCGTAAGGTTTGAAATACCGGCAGGGATAAGAGGAGATCTCCGATCTTATCCGTGCGGGAAACCAGGATGTGCTTGGGAAAATGAGGGGTCATGAATTAAGCGGTCTGCGGTCCGTATTTTTTGAGGATCTCTTGGATCAAATTCTTGGACGCGTGGTCCTTAGGATCGCCCACCACCGCGACCTTGCCGCCGAAGGAAGCCACCGTGTCTTTTTCGGGAACCGTCTCGGGCGTGTAGTCGGTACCTTTCGCGTGGATGTTCGGCTTCAGTTTGAGCAGGAGCGGTGTGACCGTATCGTCCTCAAAGGGCGTAATAAAATCGACCATCTCAAAAGCGGAAAGGATTCCCAGGCGGTCGTCTAGGGGTAAAAGCGGCCTTTCCTTCCCTTTCAAACGGCGGATGGAGTCGTCGGAATTTACGGCCAGCACCAGGATATCTCCCAGCGCTTTCGCGCCCCTGAGATACCGCACATGACCCACATGAAGCAGGTCAAAACAACCGTTGGTAAAAACGATGGTCTTTCCTTGCGCCTTGAGGGCCGCGATCTTTTGGGAGAGTTCATTGTGATTGAGAACCACTTGCGCCATGACTTCTTTTACCTCTCTCATTTAACGGCGAAAAGAGTGCCCTTTAATGCTTTCTGGATCTCTTCGAGGCTCGTCGTCGCCGTGCCACGCTTCGCGACCACCAACCCCGCGGCGACCGTCGCCACCGAAGCCGCCAAAGGAAGGTCCGCCCCCGCGGCCAAAGCCATCGTGACGGTGCTCGCCACCGTATCGCCGGCTCCCGTCGGGTCTACCGGCTGATCAAGACCGAAGATAGGAAGATGAGTTACCCGCGTATTCGTGTCAAAAAGGGTCATGCCGTGAGGCCCCTTCGTGATAAGGACTTTGCAGCCGAGGGTCTTCTGTAATTTTTGCCCAGCGCGAAGCAAGCTTTCGTCGTCGCGGATCTCCACGCCTGCCGCCGGGCCCGCTTCGGCGATATTGGGAGTGATCAGGGTCGCGCCCTGGTAATCGGTCAATTGATGACGGGAATCCACCGTGATGACCTTTCCGGAAAAGGCGGAGATCAAGGACCTACGAACCGCTTGCGTCAAGGTACCCAAGCCATAATCCGAGATGAGAAGTGCGTCCATCTTGGGGGCCATCGCCGTGATACGTCCGATCAGTTTCGCTTCCACGTCGCGGGAAACTTCCTTGTCCTCGATCTTGTCGATGCGGATGACCTGCTGGTGCGCCGTGTGTTCGGCGCCCGCCATAATGCGGCTCTTCACGGTCGTGGGACGGTTCTTGACCGAGATCAAGCCGGAAGTGTCGATCTTTTTATTCTTGAAGTACTGGAGGAGTTTGGAACCCTGCTCATCCTCGCCGACGACACCCAGAGGATAAACTTGGGCGCCCAGGTCCGCGGCGTTATTAGCGGCGTTAGCTGCCCCGCCCGGAGTGAGGTTTGTATGAGTATAGCGCAGGATAAGGACGGGCGCTTCGCGGGAAACTCGTTCGGTGTCGCCATAAATGGCCTCGTCGACCACCAGATCGCCCGCGACCATCAGGCGGACCTTCGGGATCTTTTTCAACAACGCCGTCGCTTTGGACGCGAACTGAGACGGGAAAAAAGCTTTTTTCATTTTTGATCCTTCCTGGCCAATATCCATTCGGACGCCCGAGCGATATTCGCGACCACGACACCCGACGAGAATTTCCGGGCTTTTAATTCTTTCTCGCTTTCCCGTCCGTTACCCGTGCGCACCAACAAACCCTTGGCCATCCCGGCGTTCCGGGCCAGAAGCAGGTCGTCGATCTTGTCCCCCACCATGTAGCTTTTTTTCAGGTCGACGGGAAACCGCCTGAGAGCCTGCCTGACCATGCCGGTCTTGGGTTTACGGCAATCGCAAACCCGTCTTAATGATTTTACTTTTCCCCGCGGGTGATGGGGACAATAAAAAAAACCGTCGATCTTGACGCCCTTTCGCGCCAAAAGGGATCGAAGCCTCTGATGGGTCTTGCGCACCTGGTTTTCGGTGAAATAACCCCGCGCCACGCCCGATTGATTGGTCAGGATAAAGAGGTAAAAACCGGCTTTTCTCAAAACCTTCAAAGCGGAGGCGCTCCCGGCGAAAAGCCGCACCTGAGCAGGATCGCTCAAATAACCCAGATCACGGATGAGGGTCCCGTCCCGGTCCAAGAATACGGCTGGTTTTTTTTTGCTCCCCGGCCTTTTGCCCAAGTGATAAACCCCGTTCTTCGATCATTTCCTATGTGTCATAAGTTAGAAGTTAGGAGTTATCAGTTAGTAGTTTTAAAGCTTAAAACTTCTCACTTCTAACTGCGAACTCATCACTCGTTCTCATTCCTGTTCATTTTCGGAATGAGAACGGAACTGCATCTTGTAGAGCTTGGCGTAAAGCCCGCGCTTAGCGAGGAGCGCCGTATGTCTTCCCTCCTCCACGATGCGGCCTTTGTCCACGACCAAAATACGGTGAGCCCGGCGGATAGTGGAAAGACGGTGGGCGATGACCAGGGTCGTCCGATGCCCCATGAGTTTCTCGAGGGCCTTCTGCACGGATTGCTCACTTTGGGTGTCGAGGGAGGATGTCGCCTCGTCGAGGATCATGACCGGCGGATTTTTAAGGATCGCCCGCGCGATGGCCAAACGCTGGCGTTGACCGCCCGAAAGCTTGACGCCTCTCTCGCCGATCAAGGTGTTGTAACCGTGCGGTGTATTGTTGATGAAGTCGTCCGAGTAGGCGGCCTTCGCCGCTTGCTGGACATCCCAGAAGGAAGCGTCGGGCCGGCCGTAGGCGATATTGCGCATGATGGAGTCGTGGAACAGGATGGTTTCCTGGGTCACGATGCCGATATGCGACCTCAGGGATGCCAGCTTCACCCTGGAAATGTCATGGCCGTCCCAAAGAATTTGTCCCGAGGTCGGTTGATAAAAACGCGGCACCAAATCGGCCAAAGTACTTTTTCCGCCGCCCGAAGGTCCCACCAGCGCGACCACCTCGCCCTTTTTGACTGCGAAGGAGACGTCCTTCAACACCGGATGCCCGGGAATATACTCAAAGCTGACTTTATTGAACTCGATGGATTTTTTCAGAACGCCGATCTCGCCCGCGCCCTTCGCGTCCACCATGGGATCGACCGTGTCCAATATCTCGAAACAACGCTCGGTCGCGGCCAAAGCGCTCTGCAATCCGCCCCAAAGACCGTTGAAATCTTTCAATTTCGGATAAAGAGACAGCACTAATCCGACAAAGGCCGCGAAATCACCGACGGTCAGGTTGTTGATCAGAAGCGCCCGGTAAGCCATCCAAACCAAGAGGATCAAAAAGGCGAAAGTCCCGATCGTTTCCACGATGGGTGACGAGGAAGCGTATGCTCGATTTTCCCTCATCTTCACACCGAAAAAAGTGTCGTTGGTTTTATTGAACTTACTTTTCTCCAAATGCTCCATGCCAAAAGCCTTCACCACACGGATACCTGACAGGGTCTCATGGACTTGAGCGTTCAGGTCCGAAAGAAGTTGTTGGCCCTCGCCTGAGGCATGCCGGATCTTCCGTCCATAACGGTAGATGGGGAAAAGCGCTACTGGAAAAACCACCAAAGCCACAAAGGCCAACTCCCAGTCACGATAAAAAAGGACGGAAGCGATGATCACCACCGTAATGAGAGAATCCGTTCCCTGTAGCACGATGTTGGAGACCGAATCCTGGAGGACCTGAACGTCATTGGTGATGCGAGCGGCCAATCCCCCAGTCCTCTGGGTGTTGAAGTAGGCCATGGGGAGTTTCAAGAAATGCGAGTAAAGGTCGTTGCGCAGACGCTGGACGACTCTTTGGCTAAGATAGCGTTTCGAGTAATCCGATCCGTATCCACTGAGGGAACGGATCAAAGCGCCCAGCAGGGTCAATGGCACAATAAAATAGGCCAAATGCCGGTAAGTGCCCATGGGATCGTCGGTATGGGTGAAGGTCGCGTCCATGATCGGCTTTAACTGGTACATCACGAACGCGGTTGAGGCGGCTGAAAGGACCATGCAAATGAACGCCAAGACGACCCTGGCTTTGTAAGGTCTTAAATAAGCCAACAGCCTCAGATAAAGCTTGAAGGAGGATTTAAAGTCTTTGGAAGCCTGCATGATGGTTCACCCTTGAAATAAAGAAGCCCGAACCTAAGGCCCGGGCTTGAAATGTATTCTAATTGAAGAACCTTGAAGCACCTTCATAAAAGTGGAAAACCGCTTCAAGAAACCTGGTATTACCGCTTGTCGATAGGCACATAGTGCTGATCGCGGGCGCCTAAATATTCGGCGCGGGGGCGGATCAAACGGTTGTGCGCCAACTGTTCGCACACATGGGCGGCCCAGCCCGTTACGCGGCTGCAGGCGAACACCGGCGTGAAAAGGTCCGTCGGGATGCCCAGATAGTGGTAAGTGGAAGCGGAGTAAAAATCCACATTCGGCAGGAGGCCCTTTTCCTTTTGGACCACGCTGTCGATCACGCGGGACATCTCGTACCACTTCATCTCGTTCTTCACATGGCCCAAAGCTTCGGAGAGTTTCATCAAATGCTTGGCGCGGGGATCTCCGTTCTTATAAACGCGGTGGCCGAATCCCATGATTCGTTCTTTACGCGCCAGAGCCTCGCGGATCCAGGTTTCCACCTTGGCCGCGTCGCCGACCTTTTGGAGCATGAGCATGACCTGCTCGTTCGCGCCGCCGTGAAGCGAGCCCTTCAGGGTTCCGATGGCCGATGTCACCGCCGAGTGGATATCGCTGAGCGTCGCCGCGGTCACGCGGGCCGAGAAAGTGGAGGCGTTCAGCTCGTGATCCGCGTGCAGGATCAAACAGACGTCAAAAGCGTTCACGGAAACCTCATCCGGCTCGTTACCCGTCAATTGATAAAGAAAATTCCAGGCCTGGCTCTTCCCCACCTTGGGGTCGAGCGGTTCCTTGCCGTTGCGGAGCCGGTCGAAAGCCGTTGCCAAAGTGGACATTTGGCCCGTCAAACGGATGGCTTTGCGTAAGTTGGCCTCGTTACTGTTGTCTTTAGCGTCGGGATCATTGAACGAAAGGGCAGAGACGGCGGTGCGAAGCCAATCCATCGGCGGGACCTTCAAGGGGAATTGCTTGATGAGCTTGAGGGAATCGGCCGGGATCTTGCCGCCGAGAGCGATCTCTTTTTCCATCTTTTCCAGTTCGGCGCGTTTGGGAAGAGTGCCGTATAAAAGGAGATAGGTGACCTCGCCGAAGGTGGCGTTCTCGGCCAGATCGTCGATGTTATAACCTCGGTAAGCCAGAACGCCGTTCTCGATCGAGCAGATGGACGTACTCGTCGCGATGATATCCTCTAAGCCGGAATCCGATTGAGCCAGTGTCGTTGCCATAGGACCTTCCCCTTAAAATGAGCTGAAACTTCTATTGCGTTATCGAAATCTCGATCGCGACTTGCGGCTGGTCAAAGTCGCTGGTCGAGACCAGGATCTGATCCTTGCCGTCGCTGCCCTTCGGCAGTTCTCTCGGACCCGTGACAGAGACCTGCCACTGTTCGACCCCGTTGCCAAGGCTTATCTTTTTGACGCTGGCGCGGGCCAAATGATGGACGGACTCGACCTTGCGGATGAGGAAACTTTTCGGGTCTTGAGCCGTGAAGACCACCAGATTCGGGGCGGTTTGACGAGTGGAAAGATTGAGGGTACGCGGATTGTATTGGAACTTGCCCATGACCTCGCCTGTCACCGCGATATCGATCTGGTCTTTTTTGGGGTCGTTCGTTTTCACCACGATACTGTCCGTGAAACTGCCTATCGGCCTCTCTTTAGGCAGGTCCACCTGCAGGATCGCGCCCTGACGCTTTTCCTTCTCGTCCTTGAAGGGCGTAACGCTGGTCACCGTGACGACCCCGCCGGAAGTTTGAGCTGACAAGATCTTGAGTTTGTTCTTTGGCTTTCCCAGGATCGTGACTGCCCTGCTCTCTGCTTGTCCATGTTGAATGTTATTAAGCCATATCCGATCAGGCTGAACGTCAATCTCGCGGACAACGGTCATATCCAGCTTGAGTTGAAAGCTGGGATTCTTTGAGTCGTTCGAGGTGACCGTGATGACCTTGGTGTTGTGGCCGACATGGCCGGTGGTATGGTAAGTCGCCTTGATGGTGCCCTTGCCGCCGGGACGAATATCCACCGGAAGGGTCGCCGCCTCATCCTTGGACCCGAGCTTTTTCACGACCGCGGCGGTGCAACCGCAAGAAGTCGTGACAGAACTGATCGTCAAAACGCCTTTACCTTGATTGACGATACGAAACTCGTGGACGATGTCCGGTCCCTCATCGACGGTCTTAAAGTCGAAATTAGGCTTCGCGCAGGAGATCTTTGGGGAGGGTCCGGAAGTGACCGTGGTCGCCGGGGCGGCTCCAGCGGAAGGAATGGTCGGCATGATCCTGGGGCCCCTGGCCCAAACCATCGCCGGGGCGATCAGAAATGTTGAGATCAAAAGAACTCGTTTCACTAAATTTCCTCCGTAAAATAAACTGGAATCCCCGAAGTTTAGCATAAATCCATGTTGGGAAAAACCATCGGGGCGGTTAAAACCTGACGCAAGGCTTTGAAAATCAGGCCAAAAAGTCGAGGATTCGAAGAATCTATCAGGACAAATCAGTAAGTTTAAAGTTAGGGTAAAACCCCGCCAAAAAACGCGGCGCCTAAAGCCAGCCAAACCAGCCGTCCGTGCCAGCTGCGGTCCATGATGTCGCGGCGGAAACCTTCCCAACCAAATCCCGCGAAAAAAACCAGGACCCACTTGAGCGTTTCAAATCTAAAAAAAGAGGAAGGGTCCGGCCCCGCGAAAAACAAAAATCCAAGCGGAAGCAGGAAGAAAGAAAAAAGACCCGGCCGAGTGCCGCCTTTGAGGGGGGAGAAACTAACGAATCCCAACCAGCCCAACAAGAAGAACGAAATAAAAAGATTCGATACTATCAGGTCGAAAAGCTCAACCCAGTAAAACCGCAGCCCGGTCCACCCCTGCAGAACGGCCCACATCACCAACCCGGCGGATAACCCTCCCCAGCGGATCCAAGAAAGACGTTTTAAGAAACGTCCCTGCCTCCCCGCCAAAAAACAAAACGGCAGAAAAAAAGAGAACGTGAAAAGATGGGCCAGCGCCATCCAAAGCGGCGTCAACAAAGCTAAAAGCCATTGTCCGTCCGATAAATAAAAAATGACGAGCTCGCTGATCAAAAAAAGAACCAGCCAAAACCAAAAACGATCATCCGAAAGGGCGCATATATCCCACTGGAATTGAGACGTCGCGAGCCACAGGAGCGGGAAAAATCCAAGGAACAAAAAAGCGGGCCGCCGTTTAGAGGCCTGTTGATAAGCCGCCGCCGCCAGCGCCAAAAGAAAAACCCCTTTTAAAAAAACCGAGAGAGAGAAAGAAATTCCCAACTGGGATCGCCAAAATTGGACCCCGCCCCAAACCAAAACAGCCAGGGCGCCCCAAACCAGGTTGAGCCGAAAAAGAAGGAATTTTTGACCGGGAGAAAACATTCTCATGACCCGATTGTAACAAGCGCCTCTTTTATTCAAAAGCTTATTCACCGAAAAGGGATAAGGGCACGAAGTGGAACATCATTCGAGTGACACGCCGACATCCCCGCTGGGTTTTTTTTGCTTTTAACCCCGTCCGCCGTTAAGATACGGGCATGACTCAACGCGCCTTTTTGTTCCTAGCAGCATCGCTTCTCCTCCCCGTTTCGTCCTGGGCGCAAGACGCCCGCGGCATGGCTATCGGGAACGCGGCCACCGCGGCCCCGATGGGAATTTTCGGCCTCTACTGGAATCCAGCCTTGGAAGCTTTGCCCGACGGCGGTACCTGGGGTATCGCCTCCGGCTTTTCCGCTTTTGACACCAGCAACGCCGGATCCCCTATTTTACGTTTCGATCAGTCCAGCGCCTCGCAAAGCTCGACCGATCCCATCCAACGTTCTTACCAATACTCAGGGATTTTCGGAGTGAGGTATTCCTCATTCAGCTTCGGGGTCCTCTATGACCAGACGTTGAACTACTCAACGACTCAAAGGTCGTTGGATTTTCTCAACGACCGCTCAAGCGGCTCCGTTGGAGCCTCGGCCTATACCCTGGATGACCATAGAACCCAACAGCAGATCGAGACGCTGATCGTCAGTTACGCCATCCCTTTACCGATCGGGAATTTTCCCTTCCTTTCAGCCGGAGGAAGCTTGAAATACCACTACGGGACCCAATTCGACCAAACCTCCCTGACCGGAACTTTCACCCAGGGAAGCGCCACCGGATACCAATACACCCGCGTCACTTCCACCTCGGGACTGGGACTGAGCATGGATCTGGGATTTTTCGCTAAGATCAGCGACGCTTTGAACATGGGTTTCATGATGCAGAACTTAAAATCCGACTTCAATTGGCAGGGCCAACAGCGGGTTTACACGCTCGACCCCTCCACGGGAGCCGACGTGGCCCCGGCTTCCGCCGCCAGCGTGACGGTCGCGCAGCCTTTCCCTTACACGGCTAAATTGGGAATGTCGATCGCGCCGCCGGAAAAAAATATTTATGTGGACACCGAGGTTTCCTGGGTGAATCAAACCACTCATTGGCGGGGCGGGATCGAACGTTGTTACTCGGAAAGCGGCCTGGTAGTGCGTTTAGGGGCTTTCGCGGACCCGATATCCGCAGAGCAGCTTTGGACGTTCGGGTTTGGGTTTTTAAGGCCAAATTTCAACGTCGATATCGCCTGCGTCACGCGCAGTATTCCCGATCTCGAGAATTCCATCGCCCTAGGCGGGGCCATCGACGCCACGGTACGGTTTTAGGTTATACAAAGAACTTATTTAGTCCTCTGGCTCAGGGCGTCCAGCGCCACCGCAATGACCAGGATGCTTCCCTTGATGATCGGCTGCCAAAAGGCCTCGGTGTTCATGAGGCTCATTCCGTTATCCAAGGACGCCATGACCAAAGCTCCCAAAAGAGCTCCCCAGATAGTTCCCCGCCCGCCCATTAGGGACGTACCCCCGATGACCGACGCGGCGATCGCGTCCAGCGCCATCGTCCCGCCCGCGTCAGAGGATGCCGCGCCAACCCTCGCCGTCAACACAATGCCCGCGACTCCCGCCAGAAAACCCATGAGCGTGAAAACCATGATGATGCGCTGTTCGATATTGATCCCGGAGTAAAAAGCGGCTTCGCGGTTGCCGCCGATGGCGTAGAGGTGCCGTCCAAAAGGCGTGTGCTGGGAAACGATGGCAAATAGGACCGTGAACAGGATCATCAAGACAACCGGGAATGGGATACCCTCGTAAGCGTTCATCAACGCGACAAAGCCGCCGCAAAGGATAAGTAAAATGGGACGTTTCCACGAAAAGCCCGCCTGACCCTTCCCTCCAAAGATCATGAAAAGCACCGCGGCCGTTCCCCACAGGATCCATCCCAGCGTTTTGGATAAATAAGCCTGGCCGACATAAAGAAAATCAGGCGAGGGACTGATGGCGACTCCCTTGGTGATGCCCAGCAAAACCCCTTGAAAGATCAACATGCCGCCCAGTGTAACGATGAAAGGAGGGATGGCGAAGCGGGTCACCATATGGCCCTGAAGATGCCCCAAAAGAGCGCCCAAGAACAGGGTCACGAGGAAAGCGGCCCAAAGGGGCCAGCCATAGTTCACGAAAAGCATGGCCGAAACCGCGCCTAAAAGTCCCGTCATGGCCCCGACGGAAAGATCGATCTGACCCGCCACAATGACGAGGACCATTCCCACCGCCAGGATGGAAGTCACGGACATTTGACGCATGAGGATCGAAAGATTGCGGGGACTCAAAAAATTCCCATCGGTAGTGAAATAAAAAATGACCCAGATGATCAACAGCGCGCCGGCCATGGCGAAGGTCTGCCAGTGCGATTTCCAACTCTTGGGTATGTTCATGATCTCTTTCCTTTGTATCTCAATTTAGACATTAGAACCTGTTTCCAAAGCGGCCGCCGCTAAAACTTTCTCAGGCGTGGCTTCCGCCGCCGATAGCCGGGCCGTCACCCGCCCTTGATTCATCACCAAGACGCGGTGGCTGAGCCCCAACAGTTCGGGAAGGTCGGAGGAAACCATGACGACCCCGATTCCCTGGCCCACCAACCGCGCGATGAGTTCGTAGATCTCGGATTTGGCTCCCACGTCGATGCCGCGGGTCGGCTCATCCAAAAAAAGGACTTGAGGGGCGGCCATAAGCCACTTACCCAAAACGACTTTTTGCTGGGTGCCGCCTGAAAGCTGGTGCACCAGGGCCGAAAGATTCGGCGTCTTGATACGAAGGCCCTGGACTTGCTCGACGCATTTATTCTCGATGCGCGCCAAGTCGAGGAAAATTTTCCTCACCAAATTTTTCATGAAAACCAGGATCAGATTTTCCTGGACCGAGGAACTCAATACCAGCCCGAATCTTTTGCGGTCCTCGCTGACCAGCGCCACGCCGAACGTGATGGCCTCGCGCGGGCTTTTAAAGGGTTTGAGCTCTTTCCCGGAGATCCGAAGGCTGCCCTGGACCGAGCTCCGGCCCGCGCCGAAAAGACTACTGAGCAGGGCCGTGCGGCCGGACCCCATAAGCCCGGCGACCCCCAGCACTTCACCCGCGCGAACGTCGAACGAGACGTCCTGGACGACCCAACGGCCCGGATTATCCGGGTCTTCGACCTTTAAATGATCGACCGACAATAAAACCTCTCCCGCTTTGGTCTTAGCGCGCGGATATAAGTTTTGGACCTCCCGGCCCACCATGTGCGAGATGATCTTTTCCTGGGTCATCTGGGAAGCGGAACCCGTCATGATGGATTTCCCATCGCGTAAAACGGTCACTCGGTCGGCGATCTTCTGGACCTCTTCCAGCCGGTGGCTAATATAGATGCAGGCCACACCCTGCGAGCGGAGCTGGCGTAAAAGTTCCAGCAGCTTTTCCGCGTCGTGTTCCGTCAAGGCGGCGGTAGGCTCGTCCAGGACTAAAATTCTCGCTTCTTTAGAAAGGGCTTTTGCGATCTCGATGAGTTGTTGCTGACCGATCCCCAGCTCTTTGACGGGCTTCGAAGGATCGACCTTGAAACCCACCCGTTCAAGGGCTGTCAGGGTCCTTTGGCGGATCTCATCCCATTGGATCATGCCCTTTTTCAACGGCTCTCGGCCCAGCCACATATTCTCAGCGACAGAAAGTTCGGGAACCAGGGCCAATTCCTGCGCGATCAAGGCGATGCCTTTTTCCTCGGCGTCCCTAATGTGCTTGAAATGGACCGGTTTGCCGTCGAGAAGCATCTCGCCTTGATAAGACCCCGCCGGGAAATAACCGCATAAGGTTTTAATGAGGGTGCTTTTTCCCGCGCCGTTCTCGCCGCAGAGGGCGTGAACTTCGCCGGGGACAAGGTCAAAGGAAACCCCATCGAGCGCTTTGACGCCCGGGAATTCCTTGGTGATATTCTTCAGCTCGAGAAGCGGCATGATTTCACCACAAAACGCGCGGACATTCCGTTTTTAAGACCCCGCGCGCCCCATGACCCTTGAGATGGCACTACTTTTTGTAAACATCCTCTTTTTTCTGGAACCCTTCCGCGATGATGGTGGAATCAAGATTGGCTTTATCCACCTGAATAGGAAGCAGAAGAACAGAGGGTACTTTCTTTTGGCCGTTGTCCACATCCATGAAGGTGTTGGTCACGACCGCGCCCTTCGCGAGATTGACAGCCAAACTCGCCGCTTGCTCAGCCTCGCTCTTAAGGGACTTGTAGATGGTCATGCTTTGAACGCCCTTGACGATGCGCTGGCAGGCCGCCAGGTCGCCGTCCTGCCCTGTTACGAGGATCTTGCCCGCCAGATTTTGTCCGGCCAGAGCCTGGCAGACACCTCCCGCCATTCCGTCGTTGGAAACCAAAACCGCGTCGACTTTATTTTTATTCTTAGTCAAGGAGTTCTCCATGATCTTCAAAGCTTCGTTGGGCGCCCAGTCAGTCGCCCATTGTTCGGTCACGATCTTGATATCGCCCCGGTCCACATAGGGTTTGAGCACCTTCATTTGACCGTCGCGAAGCAGGACGGAATTGTTATCGGTCGGCCCTCCCAAAATAAGCACGTAGTTGCCCTTGGGCATGCGCTTGACGAGATAGTCCGCTTGAAGCTCGCCGATCTGCGGCGCGTCGAACGCCACATAATAGTCCAGGTCGCAATTTTGGATGATGCGGTCGTAGGCGATGACCTTGACTCCCGCTTTGTGGGCGGCGGCCACGATGGTCGCGGAGCTTTTGGCGTTATGAGGAACGACGACCAGGACCTGCACACCCTGGGTCAGCAGATTTTCTGCCTGGGATATCTGGAGCGCGTCGTCATTGTTGGCTGACTGCACCAAAACATCCGCGCCCAATTCTTTCGCTTTGGCCACGAACAGGTCACGGTCATGCTGCCAGCGTTCTTCTTTCAATGTCCCGAGCAAGAGCCCGATCTTATACTGACTTGAACCTCCGCGCGGACCGCAGCCCGCCAAGATGAATAAAGACAACCCCAAAACGGCCATCGATTTCAAGCGCATGGTTTTCTCCAAGAAAGGATTTAAAAGCAGGGACAATTATAAGTGATTTAAAAGGCTGGTGGAAAATTAGAGGCGTAAAAAAAGGCCTGAACTCTTGGGGATTACCCCTCTTTGAAAATAGTGAAAATAGTCGGCTCTCCCTCACCCGGCGCCGTTAAAAACTCGGGAATCGCCAAAGTAGAAAAACCTTTGATTTGTGTTAATATCTTAGCGTTTCCAGGCTGTTCCTCGGCGCCCCGCATCTCATTTAGGAATCACAAGGAATTGGGTTTTTAGACATCAAGAAAAGGCGGACTTATGGCACCTAGCCGTAAAAAAAGATCAAAGGCATCCTTAAAAGCCTCCGCTAAAAATTTTTTCAACATCAGTTCTTCGACAGGTTTATACGGGGCCGCCGCGCTCTTTTTGATCGTAGGACAATCGTTGGTCTTTAAAGGCTCATCCGGCTTGGGGTTCTTGATCTCCTTTTTAGGCCTGATACCCGCGGCGCTGGCTTATTTCGAATGGAAGATCGCCGATCTCAATTGGCGTTCTTTGTTCGCGGTCCAAGGCTCTTCCTCCAAACCTTTCGCTTCCAAGAAAACAAAAATATCAAACAAAATATCCAGAGAAGAAACGAGAGAAAAAAGCCCCACACCCATGGGGATCCTTAGGACCGTTCTGATACTAACCGCCTTCGGGCTCGGCATCAAAGGCCAGATGATGCTTTCAAACATGGGTTACCTCCCAAGGATCGGTTTGACTTACTATTGCGCGGGCGTCATTTTATTCCTGATCGCCATGTGGCCCTGGACCAGGGAAAAACTCCAACAGGCGCCTCTCTCACCCCGGTTGGAATGGATCGTTTTCGGCGCTATTTTTGTTTTAGCCGCTTTTTTGAGGATCTATAAGTTAGACACCATACCCGCCGGCGTCTTCTTCGACACCGCGTTCCAAGGCTATCAAGCGCTGAAAGTCCTTCATGAGGGGGCGCATCCCTGGGTGATCGACGTTTCGGTCATCTTTCCCACTACCCCTGTTCCGATCTATACCGCGACACCTTGGTTCTTTTTTTTCAAGAACAATCAATTCAACATTTATCTATTTTACTGGTTCTTCTCCTTGTCCACGCTCCCTTTCATCTATTGGACCTTCCGACAGCTTTCCGGCCCGCGGGTCGCTCTTTTATCTTTCTATATCTTGGCGGTGATGCGGTGGCACATCACTTTCAGCCGCAATGGCTTTCCCACCGCCATGCTCCCGCTTTTTATGTTCGGTTCCCTCTCGCTCCTGCTTTACGGACTACGAACGAGCAAGAAATGGCCCTTTTGCGTGGCGGGCGTTTTATGCGCCGGCGGTCTTTACACTTATCAGATCTTCGTCGTTTTCCCGCTGTTTTTATTCGTTTGCGGCCTTTATGAGTGTTTCACCAATTGGAAAGCGGTCAAGACTAACGCCAAGATGCTTGTCGTTTTCGCCTTGATCTTCTTGGCCTTAGGCTGGCCGATCGTGACGCCTTTTTTCAAGGGCCAATTGCAAACACGCGCTTCCCAGCTTTCTATTTTCAACGATGTCCAAAGGAAACACAGCATCCAGCCTTTGATCAACAACTTGGAGACGACGGCCCTTATGTTCAACCGGAAAGGCGACCCGAACGCGCGGCACAACTATTCGGATCACCGCCAATTGGACAGCGTCACTGGATTTTTTCTCTTCTTCGGATTTTTTTACACCCTGACGCGTTTTTGGAGGCGAAAATATTTTTATGCTGTATCGGGCTTGATCATCATGGCGATCCCATCCTTGATCACGATCGATCCCGCGCACGCGAGCCGGATGTATGGGATGACCCCCTTCATCGCGCTGGCATCCGCCTCGATCCTCGCGGCCCTGTGGGGAAGATTCCGCATGTTATGGGGGCGTAAAGGAGAGATCGTTTTCCTGGTCTTATTGGCCCTGCCCCTGTTCAAAATGGGTACGGAAAACTTCCGCGAGTATTTCGTGGAACAAGCCCGTTTTTACGCCAGCTGGCGCGAGTATTCCACAGTGGAAACGGCCATCGGGAAACGCTGCGCCCAATACGGCGATCAATACGACTGCTTCATCACGCCTACCGATGACGGTCATTACACGATCGCGTACTTCGCTTATTTTCAACGCGAACATCTCTTCCGTTTGGATATTCCATCATGCCTCTCCAAAGTGCCCGCGCCAGGCCGGGGGCTTTATTTCGCCATCCAACAGGACCGGACAGGCATTTTGGAGCTATTGAAAGATATTTATCCCGGCGGCGAGGCCGAGTTGGTCGATGATCCGGAAGGCACACCGTACGTCTATTTTTACAAGGTCCCGCCGGAGCAAGTGGATCAGATCCGAGGATTAAAAGCCGATATTTCGAGCGACCCGTCCATCAAGCGGATCCCGGCTTTTCCCCTAGGTCTCCCCGAAGGACCCTACCAGGCCAAATTGACGGGGAATATTTATATCGATCAAACAGGTTCTTACCAATTTTATCCGTTCAAAAGCGGAGGGACTTTTTCCTGGTCGATCGCGGGAAAGCCCGTGCCTCCGGGAGCGAAAATAGACCTGGTCAAAGGGTTCCATAAGATCACCGTTTCTCTCACCGTTCCCAAGGGAACGGTCCAATTGAACATCAACTATAAGTTGAACGGGGGCAAACTGCTGAACCTGACGTCGGAAAACTTCAACAGCGTCCCTTGCAACCGCGGCCTCAAAGGCAGCTATTACGCGAACAAAACTGCGGTCAAACCCTTGAACGTTCAGTGGGATCCAGTGCTGAATTTCATGAATGGCAACGACTTCTCTTATTTGATCCAGGGCCCCATGACTTTTCATTGGACGGGCACGATCCAAGCGCCCAAAACCGGGAATTATAAATTTTTCGCCAGAACGAACGGTTTGACGAAAGTGGAGATCGACCGCCGAACGGCCCATGACGAGATCCACTTGACCGCGGGCACCCACAAGATCGACGTGACCTATCAAATATTGC
>CAYXYA010000009.1:0-18545 GCA_964469185.1 uncultured bacterium
CCCCTAAAGCGAGCCCGGTGGAGGTCAAACAGGTCAAGACGCAGGCCCAAGGTATACTTGACCGTCTCAAGAGCGGCGAGGATTTCGCGGCGATGGCCAAGAAATATTCCGAGGATCCGGGTTCGGCCGCGGACGGCGGTCAGGTTGGCACGGTCGCCCGTGCGGATATCGGCGACCCTCTTTTGGCGAAGGGTGTTTTCGCCATTCCCGCGAAAGGTTTGGGTTTGGTGAAGGCCGCGGAAGGCATTTACATCGTGAAGGTGGACAACAAGGGCAAGGCGGATTACGAATCCGCGGCGGCGGACATCAAGGCCCACCTGAAAAAACTAAAACAGGACAACGTCTTGAATCACTGGCTCGAGGGCCTGAAGAAGAACGCTTATATCGTGGAAGACGGCAAGGTCATCTCGGCCGCGTCCCTGGCCAGCGCATCGGAAACGGGTGGCCCAGCCTCGACGCCGGTCCCAACTTCCGGCGCGCCGGCGACAATGACGGCCGAGGACGTGAAACTGTTCAACATTACTGAATCTTATCCCAGCCTTCCGGTCGGCGGGACTTTCGCCGCTTACTTCGGGACTGAGGGCGCTTTGATACCGACGTCGGACCTGGGTAATTATTACGCGCCGGTGAATACCGACCAGAGTTTCCCTTTCGCCGCCGGACTTTTCGGCGGGATCGAGATCGCGCTGGATCCGACCCTGCAGGTGGGCGTGAAGTGCGAGATCGTCCGGAAGTTCGCCGAAAAAGTGACGGACGCCGCCGGCAACATCGACCAATGGGATTCGACGGCCGCGGGTCCGGCCCTTACGGCAAAAGTGATCATCCCCTTGGACGAGAGCACCAACTTCATCTTGTCGGCGTCCGGCGGTTATTACGTTCTGATGTCCTCTAGTGTGACCATTACCGGGACCGGGGTCGCGGAAAACGTCAATCTATCTGCATCGAACTTCGGTGGGGAAGCGGGCGGGATCCTCGAATTTTTATTGGATGACCACAAAAGCTCCGCGCTCGATATCGGCATGGGATATCGTTTCTTGAGGTTCAGTCCCTTGACCAGTACCGTGACGGCCGTGGGCCCCGTGGTTTTCCCCTCGCCTGTGCTCAATGGCGACGGAAGCAACGCGGGAGTGGATTTCGCGGGAGCGGAGATCAACGTGGGTTTGAGGTTCTTCCTGGATAAGGCTCCTGAAAAAGATTCTCTTCCGGAATAAGCCAGACCTGGGTTTTTAAAGGAAACGGATTGCGGGTCGATCTTTATCTCAAACTCATGGGCATCACCAAGACCCGGATGTCCGCTAAACATCTTTGCGATCTGGGTAAAGTGACCCTCGGCTCAAAGACCCTGAAACCTTCTGGCGATCTGGAAGGCGGCGAAACTCTGGGCGTTGTTCTTCCCCAGAAAGAGATCAAGCTGAAAGTCCTGCGGATCCCTCCGGGCAAGTCGGTCGCCAAACAGGACCGAACCCTCTATTGCCTGATCGAAACCACTCGGGAATTCTAGGTCAAAAGGTCGATCAACTCTTCGAACGAATCCACCAGCCAGTCCGGGTCTGCGGCGTTCAAAACTTCCCGTGTCCCATACCCATGCGTCAGAACGCCTACCAATATCTTGGCCGCGCGGGCGGCCTCGATATCCACGTAAGAATCGCCGATCATCACGGCTTCGGAGGGCTTGACACCCATTTTCGACAGGGCGGTCAGAAGGGGTTCGGGATGCGGTTTGCGGTTGACCGTGGCTTCGGGTCCGAAGGCAACCTCGAAGTAGGGGGCTAATCCCAGTTTTTCCAAAATGGCGTCGGTGAATTCCTGAGGCTTGTTGGACACAACACCCATTTTCACGTTCTTCTTTTTCAGGACGTTCAGAAGTTCAAAAGTGCCGGGATAAACCCGTGTGTGATCCGCACAGTGGTCGCGATAATAGGTTTTGAAAATATCGTGAGCCTGTTGGATTTTGACCTCGTCCTCGGTACCGAGGGCTTTCGCCAAAAGCACCATGACGCCGTTTCCCACATAGGTGGCGATCATGGAATCGGACACGGGTTTGAGACCATAGTGTTCGCGGGTGAAATTGGCCGCCGCAGCGATATCCTTCTCGGAATCGATCAAGGTCCCGTCCAGGTCGAAAAGAACGGCTTTTAAAGTGAAGTCGGCTCCCTTACAACGCACAGTCGCACTCTCCGATCGGAAATCGCTTTGGAACGGCCTCATGGTAAGGCTTTGAACGGCTTTTTTAAAGCATTCCCCCTTTTTCAAAGGAGGTTTTTCCATTTCGAGGCGCTCCTGCTAGAATGCGTGAACTTTTAAGTAAGGGACCAATGTTATGCCCCATGATTCAACTCAGTTTATTCTGTTTTTATCGATGCATGGGGCTATACCGATCTCATTAAAACTTTTAAAAAGAGGATCGGCATGAAGAAAAACAAACTTCCGCTGCCCTTGGGTTTTCTCGCGTCCGGCGTCCACGCTGGTCTTAAATCCAAACACAAATTGGACATGGGATTTCTCTATACCGCGCGTCCGGCCGTTTGGGCTGGTATGGTCACGAAAAACGCCGTGAAGTCAGCGCCAGCCCGGCGCACCGAGGACCTGTTGCGCTCCCGGAAGTCTCTTCGCGCCGTTGTGGTCAACACGAAATTCGCGAATGATCTCACAGGCCGGCAAGGCCGCAAAGATACGAATGATACAGCTCTCTGGGCCGCTCGGCTTTTGAACGTACCCGCTCATCAGGTGTTGGTCCACTCAACGGGAGTCATTGGCGTGCCCGTGCCTCGTCCGAAGATCCAAAAGGGCGTCCGTTTGGGGGTCATATCCCTTTCGTCGGCGGGAGGGGACGATTTTTCCGAGGCTATCCTCACGACCGACTTGAAGACCAAGACCAGTGCCCGCTCCTTGAAGGTAGGCGGGTATCCGGTTTGGATGGTCGGCTTCGCCAAAGGGTCTGGGATGATCCATCCCAATATGGCGACGATGCTAGCCTACGTCCTGACCGACGCGGCGATCTCCAGGCCTCTTTTAGACAAAGCCCTGCGTCAAGCGGTGGAAGTCAGTTTCAACCGGATCACCGTGGATGGGGACACGTCCCCCAGTGATTCCGTCGTGGTCTTGGCCAATGGCGCTTCGGGAGCGAGGCCCATCACATCCTCGGGCGCGGATTTCCACGCCTTCGTCGTGGCTTTGAAAAGTGTTTGTTTGGACTTGGCCCAGGATGTGATACGGGACGGCGAAGGCGCGACCAAATTCGTGACCGTCACCGTTCAAGGGGCCCGCAAGGACTCCGAGGCGCTTTTGGCCGCGAAGGCCATCGCCCATTCGCCTTTGGTCAAAACCGCTATTTTTGGCGCCGATCCCAATTGGGGCCGGGTCCTGACCGCGGTCGGATATTCGGGAGCGGCGGTCGATGAATTCAAGGCCAGGGTCTCTATCGGCGATTATCGTCTATATGACGGCAAGCCCCGCAAAGGCTGGTCGCGCGCCAGGTTGAAGAAGATCCTTCAGCAAAAAAATGTCGAGATCGTTGTTGATCTGAGATTAGGAAAGGGAAAAACCACCGTTTACACCTGTGATCTAACGGATGGTTACATCGATATCAATGGCCGATACACGACCTAAAAAACTCAACATCGAGACCTTGAAAAGCCTTGGGGAATTCGGCTTCATCGACAAGCTCCGCGGTTCCTTGAAATCGAAGAATCCGGCTGTGACGTTGGGCATCGGCGACGACGCGGCCATTTTTAAACCGACCCCGGGCCACGAATTGGTCTTCACCACCGATATGTTGGTCGAAGGGCGTCATTTCGATCTCAAACTCATCACGCCCTGGCAGTTGGGCGCCAAGACAATGGCCGTGAATATCAGCGATTGCGCGGCGATGGGCGCGAAGCCCACGGTGGCGGTCGTCTCGCTGGGAGTACCCCAAAATTATCCAGTGACGGACCTGGAATCTTTCTATGACGGCATGAAAAGCTGGGGGGAATCCTTCGGCGCCCAGATCGTCGGCGGGGACACGGTCGGCAGCGATTCTTTCGTGGTGAATGTGGCGATGATCGGTGAGGTGGAATCGGGAAAAGCCTTGAAGCGCGGCGGGGCCCAGGCGGGCGACGCTTTATTCGTGACCGGCACCTTGGGGGATTCCTCGGCAGGACTTCATTCGCTCCAGCATCCTTCCGCCAAGACCAAAGAGATCGCCTCCTTATTAGTGAAACGCCATTTAACGCCGGTACCCCGCTTCACCGTGGGCCGGGAATTGTCCACCAAGCGCCTCGCGACCTCGGCCATCGATATCTCTGACGGACTTTCCAGCGAGATCCATCATCTCTGTGAGGAATCCGGCGTGGGCGCCGAGATCCATGAGGAGGCCTTGCCCCTGTCGCCGTCCTTGATCCAATATTGCGGGACCCAGTCCCTGGATCCTTTAAGCTTTGTGTTGGGCGGCGGGGAAGATTACGAACTACTCTTCACCGTTCCGCTGACGAAAATATCCGAAGTGGTCCAAAAACTGCCGGCGGAAACCGGAGTTGTCTGCAAAGCTATCGGGCGGATGGTGCCGAAGGCCAAAGGTGTCACTTTCATCACCCGCAAGGGCGAGCGATTGCCTTTGGAAGCCAAGGGTTTCGATCATTTTTCTAAAAAATAATCCGCGTCAGCGGTTGAGGACTTCCTTGGTAACCAGCAGCTTCATCTGTGAAAGCCCTGAACAAACTTTCAAACTCGGAGAGGTCATCGGCCACCAGGCCAGACCCGGCGAGGTTTGGTGTCTGACCGGCGGTCTGGGGGCCGGCAAAACCCTCTTTGTGAAGGGTATGGCGAAGGGATTGGGCTATGAGGGCAACGTGACCTCGCCGACCTTCACGCTTGAGCATATCTATGAGGGCCGTTTGAGCCTTTATCATTTCGACTGGTACCGTCTCAACCAGAGCAGCGAGGTGGAGGATCTGGGCTGGACCGAATGGCTGGACCGCGGCGGTGTGGTGGCGGTGGAATGGGGCGACAAATTCAAACAATTACTGCCGTCCTCCGTCATTAAGATGGCCTTCGAACCTTTCGCTGAGGAAGGTCGCCGTTTGATCGTTGAGGCGAAAGACGAGGAAAGCATGAATCGCGTTCAGGAGATCATCCGTTGCTGGCCTCTCTAGAAGTCTCGACCCGTATTTCCAGCGTAGCCCTGCTCGACGTCATCACCGGCGAGGAGTTGGCCGAGCTTACCTTGTCCTCCGAAGTGGAAAGCTCCACGACCCTCATCCCTGGGCTTGAGAAACTCCTGACCCAAAAGGGTTTGACCGCAAGGGACTTGACCGCGGTCGCGGTCGCCGTGGGCCCCGGCAGTTTTACCGGTATCCGCGTTGGTATCGCCACCGTCGAGGGGCTTTGCATGCCTTCCAACCTTCCCGCGTTCGGTATTTCTACCCTGGACGGCCTGGCGGAGAATTTGCGCGCTGCGGGAGTTTACGGCGAGGCCCTTTGCCTCATCGACGCGATGCGGGGAGAATGTTTTGTGGGGCATTATTCCATCGCGAAAGAAAAGATCTCGGAGTTGGATCCTCCTTCGATCGCGAGCATCGACAAACTCGGATCCTTTGCCCCCGGAAAATTTTTAGCGGCGGGGCCGGGCGCTTTGAGATATGAAAAAGAGATCCGCGAACAGTTCGGGGATCGAGTATCGTTGGCGCCGCCCGCGCTCCACGCGCCCAGTGCCATGAGTGTGGGCCGCCTGGCTTGCCGCCAATGGCAGTCAGGACGCAAACCAGGATTGAATGAATTAAAACCTTTTTACCTGCGTCCTCCCTCGGTCGAAGAGGCTAAACCTTTCCCGCAGGGGAGCGCTTCGTGAGGGCGGTCGCGGGATTTTCGCGTCAAAGGGTACGCTTCAAGGACGAACCTTGGGTTTGTTTTTCTATTTTTTTTGTCTGGAGTGCGATCTTATCCTTTTTTCCATTATCTCCCGGGGTGAGGGTCCTTATTTTTTTGAGCGGGGCTGTCTTCCTTTTTTGGTGGGTCCTGTCCGCCGGCCCCGCCCCTGAAAAGAAAAAAGATCTTTTTTCCAAAGAGTTCTTTCCCCGGCCGCCGGCTTGGGTCCTGATTTCCCTCTGTTCTTTCGCGGTCGGCCTGAGGTTCTGGAAATTGCAGGATTTTTTCGCCTGGATCAACGGCGATGAGGCCACGATCGGGATGCTCGTGATCGATCTGGTGAAAAAGTGGAACTGGGATTTTTTCCATGGATTCGCCCAAATCACTCCGCCTGTTTATTGGATGGACTTCCTAACTTACCAGATAACCGGTTCCACTTTACTATGCCTTTGGCTCCCGTCGGCGGTTTTGTCCGCCGCTGTCATCCCGCTCGCTTATTTTGCGACGAAACGTCTGACCTCTCGTTCCCTCGCCTTGACCGTCGCGGCCCTGGCCGCTTTTTCCTATTGGCCGCTTCTCATGGGTCGTTTGGCTTTACCGTTGTTCTTCATTCTTTTATGGGAAGGCGTTGTCTTTTATCTCTTGGGTCTCTTCTTGAGTCCCGCGCAAAAGTTACGCAAAAGTCGGCTTGCAGTTTTGCTGGGTTTGGCTGTGGGATTGGGATTGTTGACTTCTCCACCCCATTGGTTTGTGATCGCCGTTCCGGTCATTCTTGTCGTGTTTGAGGACACAGTCCTTAAAAAAAGGTGGTCCAATTTTTTTTCCTTCGCCGTGTGTTTGGTCGTAGCGATTTTGCCGTTCGGTCTTGCGGTGATCAAAGAAGGGTATGGACGGCACTTCCTGGGCGTTAGCGCGTTGAACATTGAACAGGACTGGCTCCGGCAGCTTTCTGTTTCCTTGGATTATTGGCTGGTTCTTTTCGGGAGCGTCAATAATCCGGCCGGTTATAACTCGTTTTTGGGCGGGATCCTCAATCCTGTTTTAAGTGCGCTCTTCCTTTTGGGCGTCGTCGAGATCTTTCGGCGATCCGATCGATGGTTGAGAAAATGGTCCACGATATTCTTTCTGTTCTCCCTTGCCACGGGTTTCTTGTCCCACGATGTCGATGTTTTCCGGATCGTCCAAATTTTACCCCTCCTGATCATGGGCGCCGCGATCGGGGCCCGTGCGGTGTTCAGCCGTTCCACTCCGCGTCGGGCGGTTTTGATCGGGTTTGTTCTTTTGTCCTGTTCTGCCAGCCTGGACCTTTACCGTCTGATCCAACCCTACTGGAATATCTCGAATAGCCCCGAAAAGTTCGAGGCCGTTTCGAAATCCATGGAAAGATATCGGGCTTATCGGATACTCGAAACGATCCATCAAAAGGCGGGTCCTGGGCTTCTTTTCATGAATTGGATCCCGGAATACGAAGACGAATCCTTGGCGGTGGCGACATACCCTTTCAATGCGGCCTGGAATCCCAGTGTGCCCGGAAAGGATGTCCAATGGGCGGCCGTTTTTACCAGCGCCCACTATGTCCCCTTTCTGGCCAGCCGGTTCCGGGGATTGAAATGGTATTTCCTTCCCGCGCAAACGTCAGGGAACTATAGCGATCACGCCTTGGCCGTGATCCCGATCACCCCCGAGATCCGGGGCCAGATCGAAAGTTGGAGGGAGACGAACGTTTTTTTCGTGGACCTGGATACGCGCATGATCCGCATGCATCACGGGGAAAATAAACGGCCTTTATTGGAGGACATGATCCGGGAATATCCCAAGATCCCGAACGATCCTTTTTTACAATCGTTCTTTTTGGAGAAACTTATTTTTTGCTATTGGAAGGAAAAGGTCTATAACCCCTCGAATTCGTGGAACCAATATTCCAACTATTCGAGCCTGTTAAAGGCTGGATTGCCGAAGAGCTACCGAGATCCCGTCCTTTATGAAAAGTACGCGCTTTTGTTGATCGCTGAGGAGAGATACGAGGAGGCCGGAATCCTTTTGCGCCGGATCCTGCAGTGGAACCCTCAGAACGATCACGTGAAAAACGACCTGAAATTATTGACGGGATTGAAAATAGGATCGATCAAACGGGGTCCTGAGGGGTTCGAACCGAATCCCGCCTATGGGGGTACGAAATGATATTGAGGCCCATGTTGGCGGCGGACTTGGACGCGGTGGTGGAGATCGAGAAGGTTTCCATGCCCTCGCCCTGGTCTAAGGAATTATTCGAGGAAGAATTGAAACGCGAAGCGGCCCGTTATTTCGTGGGGGAAGAGGACGGCCTAGTGGCCGGGTACATGGGCTATTGGGAAGCTCCGCAGGAAGCCCACATCATCAACTTGGCGATCGCCCCGCGGTTCCGTCAAAAAGGTTTCGGCGTTCAATTGCTGGACCATTGCCTAGGATTCGCTTATAAAAAAGGCGCCCGCCTGGCCACGTTGGAAGTGCGGGAAAGCAACGAGGCCGCCCAAAAACTTTACGAGAAGTGCGGGTTTCGAACGGTCGCCATCCGTAAAAAATACTACAGCGACAACCAAGAGGGCGCGGTGGTCATGTTGAAAGACCTGATCGGATAATTTTTATCTCTGGAAATTTTCTGTGAGTGGGAGAGTGCGATGGGTTATCTCTGGGCGCTTCTAGCCTTTGTTTTCGTGGGGAATTATATGATGCCGGTGCGTTTTTCGAGCGCCAAGGGTTTTTCGTTTCTCCATTTGACCGGATGGGGAATGCTCCTCGTTGTCCTGCTGCGTATCGATTCCATCAAGGCCGTGTGGGAACACCCTCAATGGTTCTGGGCGGCGATCCTTTCCGGAGCGCTTTGGGCCTGCGGTCAGGGTTTGGCGAATCTGGCGTTTGAAGAGATCAGCTTGGCGAAGGCCGCCGTCTACTTCAATTTTAATACCCTGATCAACATCCTCCTGGGGCTCCTCGTTTTTCATGAGGCGAAGGGATGGGATTCCCTCGTGTTCCTTTTCCTGGGCGCGAGTCTGTTGACCGCCGGTGCTCTGTGGGTGACGGCCATCACAGCTCATCCCGCGAAAGAAGGGAACCTTAAAAAAGGGATCTGGCTCAGCCTCCTGGCCGGCACTTTCTGGGGCGTTTATTTTTTTCCAATCGTTCGGCTTCAAAGGGCCAATCCGCAACCTTCTTTAAGCCAACTGGACATCTTGAGCGTACTCGTCCTCGGCGCGGGCATCGTGGCCCTGTCGCTTCCTCTATTCCATAAAACGAAAAAGATAAATATTCGCGATTTGAGCTTCGGTATGGCCGCCACCGTTCTTTGGGTGCTGGGCATGGCGGGCTTCTTGAAATCGATCGAGATATTGGGGCTTTCTCGAGCGGTGCCTATCGTCAACTCTAGCGGCTTGATCGCCGCCGCCTGGTCCCTTTTTGTTTTTAAGGAAATGCCTTTTTCAGAATGGCCGAAAGTTTTGGGCAGCGCTCTTGTGGCTTTGGCGGGCGGGATCTTAATGGCGCTTTCCAACTGATTGTCCTGAGTTTCTTACCGCTTGAAAGTTCAGTCTGAAATCCACATAATCTTCTTGCTATGAAATTACAAAATAATATCGCTCTCAAAGAATGGGCGGTTGTCCTGAAGGCCCTCGAAGAAGGGAAGCAGACCGTTATCCTTCGAAAAGGCGGCATTTCGGAGGAAGGCGGGGAGTTCAAACCTGAACATCCCGAGTTCTTCCTTTATCCGACCTTCGAGCACGAGAACGCCCAGGCGATCAAGTCCGATTGGCGTCCCCGGCTGGCGTCCATTGAGAAGGAAAACAAGGATCTGAAGCGGATCCACTTCCGTCTTTACGGCATCACTGAAAAAGTCGAAAAAGTCACCGATTGGGAGGCTTGCAAAAAACTGATCCCATTCACGGTCATGAGCGATGACGCGATCGAGAAGCGCTTCAATTACGGGGATTGGAAAGGCGTGTATGTGTTCCTCACCCGCGTTTACTTGCTGCCGGTGCCGCTGGACCTGCCGGTGAAACCCGCTTATGAAGGCTGTAAGTCCTGGGTCCCGCTGGAAACCTCCATGTTTACGGCCGGTTCTTTGCCTGTCCTGCCGGACGCGGTCTGGGTCTATACCCGCGATAAGATCGTGAAGATCCTCCGCTCGGCTTAAAGTTTTTAACTCCACGCCTACCGCAACCCTTAAAATAGCTTTTAGTTCATCTGTCAAAGGAGCCCTTCCATGGCTTTAAGTATCACGCTGGTGGCGCTGTTGTTCATCTTGGGGATCGCACTTTTGCTGGCGATCTATTTCGTTGCGGTTTACAACTCGCTGGTCCGCTACCGCGTGGAAGTGGACAATTCCTGGAGCCAGATCGACGTCCAGCTCAAACGCCGGCACGACCTCATCCCCAATCTGGTGGAAACGGTCAAGGGTGTGATGAATTTCGAGAAGGGGACGCTCACCCAGGTGATGCAGGCAAGGGCCGCCGCGATGGGAGCGACCACCCCCAACGACCGGCTCAAGGCCGAGAATGACATCACGGCAGGTTTGGGACGATTGCTGGCGGTTTGGGAGAATTATCCGACCTTAAAGTCCAATGAGAACGCTCAACAACTGCAGGAAGAAATAGCTTCTACTGAGAATAAGATCGCCTATGTCCGCGGGCACTACAACGACATCGTGGCGAATTTCAACGCGTTGACCCAGCAATTTCCCTCCAATTTGATCGCCGGACCTTTTGGTTTTCAAATAAGGGAATTCTTGAAAGCGGCCGACGCGGATAAAGAAGTCCCCCAAGTTAAGTTCTAAATATGTTTTACGCGCTGCCCGCCGAGACGGTCTTTGAGGCGAAAGAACGCACACGGCGCGCCACCTTCTATCTTTTCATCCTGCTCGTTGGTCTTTATATCTTTTTCATTGATCTGATGACCGTCACCGTGGTTTTCATGACGCGGTGCTGGATGCCCACCAGGGGTTTTCCTGATCTATCGCTGCCCATCCTGATCGCCTCCGTCGTGGCCATTCTTTTGGCGACGTGGCATTTTCTGACCGCCCGCAGCAAGTCCCTGGATGAATTACTGGAACAGCTGGATACCAAGCCGGCCGATCCTAAGGACACCTACCATGTCCAATTCATCAACCTGGTCCAGGAAGCGGAAACAGCCACAGGCATCCGGCCTATCCTGCCGGTCATCCTTCCTACCCCGGCCTGTAACGCTTTTTCCCTGCAAGACGGAAAGGGAAGGGCCGCCATTGGTGTGACCGACGGCATTCTTTCCAAACTCACGCGCAACGAACTTTCCGCGGTGATCGCCCATGAGGCGGCGCACTTGGTGCATGAGGACTCGCGTCTGGTCACGACCGCCTGCTTTCTTTTTGGGTTCTTCGGGAAAATAAACGAGGCTTTAGGCAAGACCATCTCCAACAGTTGGCTTTCCAAATCTTCCGGCCGCCGAAGCGGTGTTTCCATGACGATCTTGACCCTGTGGATCATCTCAGGTGTGGGTTATTTGATAACTAAACTGACTTTCATGGCCATTTCCCGGGAACGGGAGTATTTAGCCGACGCCGACGGGGTGCGGATCTGCAAAGACCCGCTCGCTTTGGCGGAAGGGCTCTATAAGATCTCGCACGGTTACAGGGGGGATATCCCCAACGCCTACTCGGCCCTTTTCATCCTGAACCCCACTGATTCGGGTTTGGATGAGAGGACTGGATTATTGTCCAATCTTTTCAGTAACCACCCGCCTGTTTCCTTGCGTCTCCAAAAACTCCTTCAATGGGCGAAATCGGATATCCCCACGTTGAAGGCCAGGGCGGATGAGGATGAGAAGGATCGTTCGAAAGCCGCGGTTTTTCCGGCTAGCCCCGCGGCGGAGCCCTCTTACTATGACGTATCGCGAGAATCAGTGGGTGGGTCCTTATACGCCCCTGCAATTGTTGTCCATGGGTTTCGTGACGCCCGCCAGCTGGATCTGTCCGGCGGGAAGCCAAGAAGTCACCAAAGCTTCCGAAGTTCCGGAGCTTCTACCCGCTTTCCAAGAACAAGTGAAGGGGGCCGTTTCCCAAAATCCCTGTCCCCGTTGTAAAACGCTTCTTCTCACCACTTCCTATGAGGGGACCGAGGTGTGGCGATGCAGTTTTTGTAAGGGTCATTTATTGAGGGCGGGAGTTTTAGAAAGACTTGTTTCCCGGGATGAACGGGTACCTACCGCCGAGGAGATCAAAAAAGCCCGGGTCTGGCGGGACGCCCAAAGCGGTCCCATCGGCGATAGGGATCCTTTTCCGGAGATCAAATGCCCTCTTTGCAAGGCTTCGATGAGCAAGCGCATCCATTCCATGTTGACGCAAGTGGTTGTGGACTGTTGCACGAACGAAGTTTGCGCCGCGGTTTGGTGTGACGGGGGGGAATTGGAAGCCATCGAAACCCTGGTCAATGACGCCCACCAAGCACCTGTTTAAGCTTATTTTCTAAACTCGTTTCCGGCGGGTATTCGACTTATATTACTTTCATGAGACTTCAACCGGTCGTGGCGGGCCAATTTTATCCCGATGAACCCCAAGAGCTTCAGCTCGAGTTGGATTCGTTCGCCCGGGAAAAGGTCCAGCCCTTGGAAGGGACAGTCGCGGCTCTTTTGTTGCCGCACGCGGGCTACCCTTACTCGGGCGCGGTCGCGGCGCTCGGTTACCGCTCCCTGCCGGAAAGACCCAAAACGATCATCGTGGTCGGGCCCAGTCATTATTTATCCTTCAAGGGTGTTTCGATTTTTTCAGGCGAATCGGCAGCCACACCTTTGGGCGATCTGGCGGTGGACCAGGAAGCCTGCGATTTCTTGATCGGTTTCGACTCTCGTATCATGGATTTTCCGCCGGCCTTCGCCAAGGAACATTCGGTGGAAGTCCACCTTCCCATGATCAAGCAGTACTGCCCCGGCGTGCGTGTGGTGCCACTCGTAATGGGGCAGGGCATGGAATCGTCGGTCCGTCCTCTGGTCGAGGGCCTGCTTGCCCTTCACAAACAAAAACCATTCCTGCTGGTGGCTTCTTCGGACCTTTCCCACTACCCCGATTACAAGACCGCGGTCGAGGCCGACCGGCAATTCTTGGAAGCTCTTTTGTCGGGGGATGAGGGTACCGTGGACCGGACGGATAAAAAGATCATGTCCCAGCGGCGTAAGGAATATTATTGTACCCATTGCGGCAAGGAGCCGATTTCGACCCTACTTCGATTTACCCGAAGCATAGGCGCGGATAAGATCGAACTGCTGGCTTATAAAAACTCAGGCGATGTGACGGGTGACCACTCTCGGGTGGTGGGTTACTCTGCTGTCGCGTTCTGTAAAGGCTAATGGGATGAATCCAGCGGAAATGGTATCGGACAGCGAAAAGAAGTTCCTCCTCCAACTGGCCCGTAACGCTATGGAAACCACGGTCAAAAAAGGCCGTAAACTTCCGGCGGTGGAATCCCTTTCGCCCCTCCTGCGGGAGAAGCGCGGGGTGTTCGTGACCCTCTGGCTGGAAGGCGAACTTCGTGGGTGCATCGGGTTTCCTTACGCCTTGAAACCATTAGCGGAAGCGGTCCAGGAAGCGGCGGTCAGCGCGGCCCTGCACGACTCCCGTTTTCCGCCGGTCCGGGAAGAAGAGCTTTCCCATATCGAGTTGGAAATATCGGTCCTGACCCAGCCCAAGCCCGTCTCGCCGGAAGATATCAAGGTCGGTATCCACGGTTTGATCGTCAGCAAGGGGAGCCGTTCGGGGCTTTTACTGCCGCAGGTCGCCCTCGACTATCATTGGGACGCGAAAACCTTTTTGGAGCAGACTTGCCTGAAAGCCGGACTACCGCCGAACGCTTGGGAGGATAAGATCAACCTTTACGCTTTCGAGGCTCAGATCTTCGCCGAGGGTGAATTGAGGAAATAAAACCTTCGTTTTCTCAATAAAGAACTGATAAGCCGGTTCGCGGGAAAGTTCCTATTTAAGTGGACACTCGAACTTGAAAAGTCGATAATTTCGGCGCATGATTCGTACAGAAATCGCAACGGTTAGAAGAAAGAGCGGGAGTTTGAAGCCATGATCGAAATGAAAGTCCGGGGGATCGCTGTCGACCCCAATCTCAAGACGCCCTCGGTCATCCTGACCGACGAGGAAGAGAAGCGTTACCTGCCCATTTGGATCGGCGTCGCCGAGGCGACCGCCATCTTCATCCAATTGAACGACCAGGCATTGCCCCGTCCCATGACGCATGATCTATTGAAGAACGTCATCACCGCCCTGGGCGCCAAAGTGAACAAGATCGTCGTGAACGATATCAACCAGAACACTTTCTTCGCGCGGATATTCCTGGAAACCTCCGACTCCACCGAGAAGATCGAGATTGATGCCCGTCCTTCGGACGCCATCGCCCTGGCGCTTCGGACCAATTCACCCATATTCGTGTCGGAAAAAGTCGTCATCAACGCGACGATCATCGACAAGGAAAAATACAAGGAAGAGATGAGCGAGTTCAAGAAGTTCCTCGAGCATCTTTCGCCGACGGACTTCAACTTTCCCGGGACCGGCCCCAGCGAGGGCTGAGGCGGGTTTTCTCCGGTCCGTTCAAGGAGTTCATGGTGGCGGCCCCTCAATCTTCCTCTGCTCGCTTGTCCCTTGACGACAGGCACTTTGTTTTGCTGTTCCACACGACCCACGAAACCATGCACGCGGAGTCCATCTTGAAAGGGCACCGCATGAGGTTCAAGCTGATCCCTCGGCCCCGGGACATTCAGGACGACTGCGGTTTGGGACTGGTGATCGTGAAGGAAGACCGGCAAAAGATAGAGGCGCTGTTGCCCCCTGAAGGCATCTACATCAAAGCGGCTTTCCATATAGAGAAGGATGGACAATGGATCCGAGAAAATTATCCACAGGCGCCAATCTCCTACGAATCTCAACCCTTGGGCTAAACTTCGTCTTCTGCACCTTCGCGGGACTCGGCCTGGGCTGGGTCTTACAATATTTTTTCCACCTCGGGGACTGGGTGATGATGGCCGGCTTGTTTTTGGGGATCATCACGAGTTATATCGTCCTGTTCGAGGACCTGAAGGCCCTGAACCGGGACATGAGAAAGCCCCCATCTCCATGACTTCGCCCCCTTTATATGAAGGGGCGAAACGGCTTACCGCCTCAACCCTGGAGCCACGGCGATGGATGAGGATGACCGTAGTGCTTACCCTTGCCGGCGGGGCGGCCGCGGCGGCGGCTAGCTGGATCGCAGGGAAAAACGACCTGGCCCTCGGGTTCTTTTCAGGCGCTGTCCTTTCGACTCTTAATTTTTACAGTTTAAAGATCCTGACCGAAAAGGTCTCAAGCCTGGGCGATCGAAAAGGAAAAAGGCGTTTCTGGTTTTGGAACATCGTCCGGTGGGGTCTTTTCGGCGCCGCTTGCTGGTTCTTCCTTTCGGTTTCCAAGCTTTGTCTTTTGGGAGCCGGCTCAAGCTACCTTTGGTTCTTGGCCGCCTTGGTCTGGGTCGGCTGGCGGTCGGCCTCCTCCTCCAAAGCTCCGGGTCGTGACGCGGTTTAAAAAATATTCGCTCCACTCAGGGTTGACCTATCAAAGAGAAGTTATTAGACTACCCCCGTTTTCCGAAGATTTTCACGAAGTTTTCCGTTTGACCGCGGTTCCGACGCCCCTCCCACACCTGTTTCACCGCTGAAATTTGAAAGGTGATCTCATGGTATCGATGGAATCGGCTGAAAGCCCTCTTTTCATCCCATTCGGTTTTTTAGGGCTGTCGAACGCTATCAATCCCTTGACCGTTTCCTGGTTCGTGACGCTGATGTTGTTCCTTTCCTTCTTCATCGTTCTCAAAAATCTCAAGGTGGTCCCTACCGGTCTTCAGAACTTCTATGAAATGATCTATGATTTCGTTCAAGGGTTGGCCGTGCCCCTGGTGGGCCGCCACGCTCCTTTCTTTTTTCCTCTCTTTTTCTATCTCTTTCTTTTTGTCTTCTTTTCCAATCTCATGGGGTTGGTGCCAGGTTCCATGTCCCCGACCAGCCGCGTGGACGTAAACCTCGGAATGGCTTTGATCGTGTTCCTTTCCACCCATTTTTTCGGGATCAAAGAAAAAGGCCTTCTGAAGTATTTGAAGCATTTTCTGCCGCCCGCCATCCATGTCGACCCTTCCGCCAACATCGGGTTGAAGATCATGATCAAGGTCATCAGCTTGGCTCTTTTGCTCATGATGCCCGCCATCCACTTGATCGGCGAATTGGTGCGGCCGGTATCGCTGACCATGCGCTTGTTCGGGAACATGATGGCGAAAGAAAAGATCTTGGCGGTTTCCATCCTATTGATGGCTGTTTTGCTGGAGAACGAATCTTTCACCAAAGTGATAACGGTTTTCCCGTTTTTTCTGAGGGTCTTCATCATGATCCTGGGTGTGCTGGTTTCCTTCCTACAGGCCTTTGTTTTCATGCTCCTGGCCATGGTTTATATCGGCGGCGCGGTCCAGGGACACGAGGAACATGAGGAGGCCGCGGCGCACGGTTGAAAGACGATGTTCCCGCGCAAGCGGGATTCCTTAAAGGCTTGCCCCCGCTCGCCTTTGAGGATCACTAAACCAGAATTTAAGGAGAAGTTATGAAAAAGGTCATTGTTGCGATGTGTCTGTTGTTCATCTTGGGCGCGGCTGGAAGCGTCTGGGCCGCTGAAGCGACCGCAGCCGGCAAGGCCTCGGACAGTTCGGTTTGGTTTTTTGCCATGACCGTTTTGGCCGCGGGTTTGTCCATCGGGTTGGGCGCGATCGGGGCCGGCATCGGTCAAGGCATGGCGGTTGGTAAAGCCTTGGAAGCCATGGCTCGTCAGCCGGAAATGGCTGGCACCTTTCAAGTCAACATGTTCATCGGGTTGGCCATCATCGAATCGCTGGCCATTTACGCCCTAGTGGTTTCAATGATTTTGCTTTATGGTAATCCGTTCAAGGGATTGTTCGTCGGCTGAGGTTTGGAAGAAATCCGCGCCGGGGGATGAAAGCCCCTCGGCGCCCATTTAAAAAGGGTCAACATGGAATTTAACCTGAATGTTTTTGTCCTGCAGTTAGTCACGTTCATCGTGGGCATGTGGCTGTGTTCGAAGATATTCCTTCCCCAGCTGCGGAAATGGATGTCGGACCGCCAAAAGAGCATCGAGGATCAATTGGCTTCGGCGGAAAAACGCCAAAATGAGTCGGAGGCCTTGAAGGCTGATTTTGAGAAGAAAGTCAAAGACCTGGAATACAACACCGTGGAGATACTCCAAAAGACCCGCCAGGAAGCCGTGAAGAACCGCGAGGAATTGGTCCAGGCCGCCCGCAAGGAAGCGGAGCTTATTTTGGCCGACGCCCGCAAGGCGATCGAAAGCGAACGCCAGATGTTGACGAAGGCTTTACAGCAAGAAGTCGGGACTTTGGCTGTGACGATCGCCGAGAAGATCATCCGATCGTCGGTGGACGCTAAGGTCCAGGAAAAAATGATCAAAGAAAGCGTTCAAGAGTTGAGCGCCCGCAAGAATTAACGGAGCAACTAAATGGAATCTGTGATCGCTGAAAAATACGCCGTGGCCCTTCTGCAAGTCGCTCAGGAACAAAAAACCGTGGACGATATCGCGGCTGAAATATTGACCATCGACCAAATCGTGGAAACCCATCCCGCCCTCAAGGCCACACTGGAACATCCCCGGGTGAAAGCCGGCGAAAAACTCGACGCTCTGCGCCGCGTTTTGAAAGAGAAACTCTCCAGTACCATGGAAAATTTCCTGATGCTGCTCATCATGAAAAAACGCATCAAGCATCTCAAGGCCGTGGCCGATCATTTCGAGAGGCTTTGCTACGAGATGAAGGGCAAAGCGATCGCCCGCGTTTTGACGGCCATGCCCTTGACCGCCGCGCAAAAAACGACGCTGACCGAGAAATTGTCCCAGATGTTCGGGATGTCGGTTGAACTCAAAGAGGAAGTGCGGCCGGGGCTCATCGGCGGAATGATGATCTATCTCGGCGACCAGCGGATGGACGGAAGCGTGCTGGGCCAGTTGGAACGCATGAAGCAGAGGTTGTTGAAGGTGGATATCGACTAACTCGGTTGAGCATGAAGTTTAAATTATATAGAGGAGTTTAGAATGGCGATCCAAGCCGATGAAGTGACCAAGATCTTAAAATCCCGCATCGAGGAATTCAAACCCGACGCGAACCTGACCCAGGTGGGCGAGGTCCTGAAGGTCGGCGACGGCGTTGCGGTCATCTATGGGCTCAAAGACGCCATGGCCGGTGAGCTGCTCAAGTTCCCCAATGACGTTTACGGTATCGCCTTCAACCTGGAAACCGACTCGGTCGGCGCGGTCTTGATGGGCGACACGACGAAAGTCAAAGAAGGCGACCCGGTCCACTTGACCGGACGTATCGCCGAAATTCCCGCGGGCAAAGAACTCCTCGGCCGCGTCATCAATCCGCTGGGCCAGCCCCTGGACGGCAAAGGCCCCTTGAACGCTTCCTCCACACGCCGTTTGGAGATCCGGGCCCCGGGTGTTGTTCAGCGCCAGCCGGTAAAAGAACCCCTCCATACCGGTATCAAGGCCATCGACTGCATGATCCCCATCGGCCGGGGCCAGCGCGAACTGATCATCGGCGACCGCCAGACGGGGAAGACCGCCGTGGCGATCGACGCGATCTTGAACCTCAAGGGCAAGAATGTCA
>CAYXYA010000010.1:0-17759 GCA_964469185.1 uncultured bacterium
TACAGTCTCGACACCCTGACCAAACCTTTCGCCGTGACTTTAAGCTTGCGTCTTTTGACCCGCGGAAACTGTTACTTTGAGGACCTGACCGGCCGAGTTCAACGGGTGACTTGGTGGGATGTCTTGAGGCGTTTTAGGCGGTGGATCCTCGATGGTTTGAAGATCCGGGTGGCTTTAAGGGACACGATGAACCGACTATCAGAGCTGAAAAATTCGTCGACATCCGCCGTTATTAAACCGTTTCGGTTGGAGGATGGACCGGTTTATTTACGGACGGACCTAACCTTCGGTGTCGTCGCAGGAGGTTCAGTAGGTCATATCGCTGGGGTCTTGAACCAATTGGATCAGTTCACGGGTAAACCCGTTTTTATCACATCCGATCCCATCCCCACGGTCCGGCCGGATTTGGAAACCCACGTGGTCCCTCTTCCTGGGACTTTCCTTGATTTTCGTGAGATCCCCAGCTTGGCTTACAATGAAACTTTCTATGAATGGACCCGTGCGGTTTTGGAAAAACGGATCCCTTCTTTTATTTATCAACGGTATAGTCTGAACGATTTCTCAGGGGTTCGGTTGTCTCAACAGCTCGGGGTCCCATTGGTCCTGGAATACAACGGTTCCGAGATATGGATCAACCGCAATTGGGGCAAAACCCTGAGGTATGAGGCGCTGGCGGAAAAGATCGAGACCTTCAATTTGAAGCGATGCAATCTGATCGTCGTCGTGAGCGGTCCGATGAGGGACGAATTGGTTAAAAGAGGGATCGATCCCGAGAAGATCTTGGTGAATCCCAATGGTGTAGATCCTGAAAAATACTCGCCCTCGATCGAGGGGACGGCGGTCAGAAAGAGGAATGGGCTCGAAGGGAAACTGGTCCTAGGTTTTATCGGGACTTTTGGGCGGTGGCACGGCGCGGAAGTCCTGGCCGAGTGCTTCGGACGCCTGATCCAAAAATTCCCAGAGTATCGTAACAAGGTCCGGCTTTTGATGATCGGGGATGGCATCACGATGCCGTTGGTGCGCGAAACCTTGAAAAAATATGAGGTATCGGACCTTTGTGTCCTTACTGGCACCATTCCACAGGCAGAAGGTCCTACCTACCTGGCGGCCTGCGATATCCTGGTCTCGCCCCATGTTCCCAATCCCGATGGGACCCCTTTCTTTGGCTCTCCCACCAAACTTTTCGAGTATATGGCCATGGGCAAAGGGATCGTGGCTTCTGATCTGGACCAGATAGGCGAGATACTGAGGCATGACGAGACCGCTTGGATGGTGAAACCGGGCGACGCGGAAAGCCTGATGATGGGTTTGAAAACCTTGTTGGAGGATGAGGCCAGGCGTTCCCGTTTGGGCCAAGCCGCGCGGCATGAGGCGGTCGCCAAATACACCTGGAAAGAACACACGAGGAGGATCATTGAAAAGCTCAAAGAACGTTCCGCTTAGGTCCTATCCAATTTTTTTAGCGGTCTTTTTAGCCCTGTTCCTCATGATCTGCGCGGTGGATCTTGGTGGCATCCAAACCTTACGTCGCGCGGGGATGTCGGTGCGATTCGAAAGGGTCGACCTTGAGGGTTTTCGCCAAGCGGGGATAGAAGAAGAAAGACCGGAAACGATCTCCTATTTTTCGCGCGAACTGACCACCGCTGGCATCGGCCGACTCAAGGGCGACGTGGAAAAGATCCGGTTCGTTCAAAATTGGGTGATGAATCAGGTCAAAAAGACGGATCTGGATACCTCGAGTTTGGCCATCGAGGCTTTCGAAAAGGCGAAAGGCGGCCAGGGATTGGCCTGCGGATCCATGAGCCGGATCTATGTCGCCGCGCTGCGTTCCGTCGGGATCAAGGCCAGGAAAGTACAGCTTGTCAGATCTCCTTTCAATGACAGGGATACGCATGTCACGACGGAGGTCTTGATGGGAGGGCATTGGATCATCTTCGACCCTACTTTCAATGTCAGTTATCGAAAGGGTGGAAAGTTGATCGGCGCGGAGGAAATGAGGGAATCGATATTGGATGGAAGTCACGATAAGGTCCATCCCGTTTTTTACGGCGAGGTCAAATACCCGGCGCGGTTAGAAAAATATTACCTGGATTGGATGGCGCCTTATAATAACATCTTGATCTTCGAGGATGGGAAACATGGCCTGTTATCCAAACTCCCACCATTCCGTTTTTGGTTCGGACCTAAATTCTATTATTTAGAGACGAGTCCCGCTGGTTTGTGGCATTTCGAGGCCATCAATCAGAGTTATTTCGTTTTTTACGTGGTCCTGCCGATGTTGGCCTTTTTGCTCCTCGCTATTTTTTCTGTCTTTTGGCTTTTTCCCGGATCCAAGGAACGGCGCCGTTGAAGAAGTTCTTCCATTACTTAAAACGCGCGGTGTCGATGCCGCCGCATATCGCCGTTCAAAAGGCGGTCGCGAAGGCAAGACGTCATTATGCGGCTGTCAGTCAACGGAAACGGGACACGGCTTTCTCCACTTATGTCCTCGTTTCGAACAACCGGGCATGGACTTTGCGGCCCCGCATGATGGACCTTTCAAAAGCCCTTTCCTTCATTCCTGTTGAGGCGGTCCGCGAGAAAAGCCGGAGAATCCTGGCCCACGAGTTTGATCTTCTGGGCTCGGGTTTGCTCAAGGTCAAACATGGGATCGAATGCGCGGGACTGGGCGGCGGGCGATTCGAGCCGGGCGAAACGGTGACCGCTGATTCGGAAGGGCGCTGGCTCCTGCATCGGATAAACGAAAAAAACTCCGGGGAGTCCGGGCGCGTATGGAGCCTAATCGAGCAGAATTACGAGCCCATCGACTGGCAATTGGATTTCAAGTCCGGCTACCGTTGGAGGGAGAATGTCCTGAGCCGCGACATCTCTTATGGTGATGTGCGGGGCGTGGATGTGAAAGTGTGTTGGGAACTGGCCCGTATGCAGCATTTGAGCTCTTTGGCCTGGGCTTTCGGGTTAGCACGACAAAAAACCACGCTAGGCTCTTTAAATCCTGGAACATCCAATGCGCACGTCTCAGCTGGAGGACTCGGTACAGGAGATGGCGTTGAAACTCCCGAGGTTTACCTGCGGGAATTCCGAAATCAGATCTTGGATTTTATGGCGACCAATCCGCCACGTTACGGCGTGAATTGGTCCTGCGCGATGGACGTCGGTATCCGCGTCGCCAATTGGCTCTTGGCTTATGATCTTTTCCGTTCCATGGGCGCGAGTTTCGATCCGGCGTTCGAGGAAGTCTTCGCGCGCGGCGTTCATGAGCACGCGTCCCACATTCACGGGCATTTGGAATGGGACCCGGTCTTCCGATCGAATCATTATCTGGCGGATATCGCGGGCCTGCTTTGGGCCTCGGCCCACCTCTCTCCCGGCAGGGAAAGGGACCAGTGGCTGGGTTTCGCCGCGCGGGAATTGGCGAAGGAAGTGTCTCTTCAATTCCACTCCGAGGGGGGCAACTTCGAGGCCTCGACCAGTTACCATCGGCTTTCGGCGGAGATAGTCGTTTATTCCACGGCCCTTTTGATGGGACTTCAAACCGGAGAGAAACACGATGTCCTGAAACCATTCCAAGAAGATTATTGGGACCGATTCGAGAAAATGCCGGCCTTCACTTCGGGAGTGACCAAGCCCGACGGGCGGGTCGTCCAGGTGGGGGATAATGACAGCGGGCGTTTTTTCAAATTGATCCCCGTGGAGGAGAATTCCCTGGATCACCGCCATTTGTTGGCAGCCTTCAACGGGGTTCTGGATGATGCGGGGTCGTGGACGTCATTCAAGGGATTTGAGGCGGAGGAAGAAGTCACGCGTCAATTAGCGGGCGGAAGAAAAGCCCCCGTCGTTCCCGATACGGTCCCGTCCGCGCTATGGACGGTCTATCCGGACTTTGGCCTCTACCGTTTCAAAAAAGACGATTGGGACGTCATCGTTCGATGCGGTCCCGTCGGGCAACAGGGCAATGGGGGCCATGCCCACAACGACCAGCTTTCCTTCGAGTTGGCGTTGGACGGCGTTTCCTGTTTGGTCGATCCAGGCACTTATGTTTACACGCCCTTGCCGGAGCAACGCAACTTGTTTCGCTCCACCGCGGCGCACAACACGCTGGCGGTGGAGGGTCTGGAACAGAATGCATGGCAGGAGGGACCCGGTGGACTTTTTTCCCTTCTTGACCGGACGAAAGCCAGGATGGTCGAATACACCGAGAGTTCCTTCGTCGGGGAGCATTTTGGATTTGGAGCGGTTTGCTGGCGGTCCCTTCGGATCAAGGACAAGGTGCTGGAAGGTCTGGACGAATGCGCGCGGCCCGGGACCAAGGCAATTTATTTTCATTTAGCGCCGGGATGGGAAGTGAAGATGAGCGAAAAAAGCGAGGTTCTCTTGGCCTTCGGCTCCGTGAAAGCCAAAATAGTCTCGGCGGAAGGGGATTGGTCCCTGATGGAAGGTCTTTATTCGAAGGCGTACGGCCAAAAAGAACCGGCTCCGGTGTTGAAGCTGAGGTTCTCTGGTGACCATTGCGGCTGGAAGATCGAGAGAATGACCTCATGAAAATATTGATGGCCGAACACACCCATTACGACTCTCTTTTTCAGGTGGGATGCCACCATTTGGCCAAGGGTCTGGCTCGCCGCGGTCATTCGGTCACTTATCTTTCCGCCTGCCTCACCCCTTTTCACGCGGGACAGTTGATGGGAAACAACCGGAGGGAAGTCCGGGCCCGTTTCCGGAATTGGGCTGGGCGCGGCAAGGTTTGGCAGAATGGATTGTTCAGCTATGTGCCCTTGACCCTGGTCCCTTTCGTCCAGTTCCCCCTGCTCGACAGCCTTTGGGCCGCGAAAGCCTACAGCCGGTTCGCTATCCCGTCCCTTATCCGGTTCCTGGAGGAACGCGGCCCCTTTGACGCTTTCCTCGTCGGGGACCCCCGCTTCGTGCCTTTGATCGACCATGTGAAGGCGCGGAAACGGCTGTTCCGTTTGACCGATGATATCCTGGGATTCAGCGGCGCCCCCCGAACGATCCAGACGCTATATAAAGAGGCGGTCGAGAAGTGCGACCGCGTCATCGTCACAGCGCGGCCTCTCAAGACCATGATGGAGAAAAAATTCCACGCGAAAGACGTGACCTATCTTTCCAACGGGGTCGATCTTGACCGATTCCGCAAGGTGAGGACTGGGGAACCGTCTGATCTTAAAAGGATCCCCGGACCGCGCGCCGTCTATGTGGGAGCCCTTCTGGACTGGTTCGATGTTAAGTTGCTGCGCCAAACGGCGCTTGCCCTGCCGAAGGTCTCTTTCATCCTGATCGGGCCGCCTCGGATATCCATGGAGGGGCTCGCCGAACTGCCCAACGTCCATGTGCTGGGCCCCAAACCCTACGAGTCGATACCGCGCTACCTTTCTTTTTGCCAGGTGGGTTTGATCCCCTTCAAGAGGACCCAGCTTATCCAATCGGTGAGCCCCATCAAACTTTATGAATACATGGCCTGCGGTCTGCCGGTCGTGAGCACCGCTTGGGAAGAATTGCGCCAGTTGAAGTCCCCGGCTTATTTGGCGAAGGACGCGGCGGATTTCATCCGGGGTGTCCGGAAAGCACTCGGCGCGAAGCGCAATGAGAAGCTGGTCAAGTTCGCCCGCGAGAACGGCTGGGATAAGAAGGTGGATAAGATCCTGGAACTGGTCGGAAAACCAACATGAGGATCTCCATCGACGCGCGGATGATGTGGGCCTCGGGGATCGGGACCTATATCCGGAATCTGGTCCCGAAGATCCTGGACGCTTATCCGGGCGCGCGTTTTTCTCTCTTGGGCGATCCGAAAAAAATGGAAGCCTGGAAAGGTTTTCAAAGACCCAACGTCGATCTCGTCAAGGTGCGGGCGGGCATCTATACCCTGTCCGAACAATTCGTCATTCCCGCCAAGATCCCGAGTGGTACGGACCTTTTCTGGTCACCTCATTACAATTTCCCGGTCCTGTGGAAGGGAAAACTTCTGGTGACCGCGCATGACGTTTTCCATGTCGCGATGCCGAGTTTTGTCCGGGGTTTCCACCGGCGATGGTACGCCCGGACCATGTTCGACCAATTGGCCCGAAAAGCCGACCGGGTCATCGCGGTCTCCCAATTCACCCAAAGCGAACTGGCGGTGTGGACGAAAGTGGATCCCCGAGAGGTCAAGGTCGTCCATAACGGGGTCGATCCTTCCTGGTTTGACATTCCCCGCGCCGCGTCACCCCATCCGCGTCCCTACCTTCTTTTCGTGGGGAACATCAAGCCCCATAAAAACCTTGGCCAGCTTTTGGAGGCGTTCGACTCATTAAAGGACCGGATCCCGCATGACCTGGTGCTCGTCGGAAAAAAAGAAGGGTTCATTGTCGGGGATAAGGCGGTCTTCGAGAAGGCTCGGCACCTAAAAGAACGGGTCCACTTCACGGGCGAGATCGACGACCAGCGGCTTCAGCAGTATTACGCTTTCACGGATCTTTTGGTCTTTCCCTCGCTTTACGAGGGTTTCGGCCTTCCGCCTTTGGAAGCCATGGCCTGCGGAAGACCGGTGGCCGCGTCCTTCATTCCTTCACTGGTGGAAATTTGCGGCAAGGCGGCGCAATTTTTTGACCCCAACCGGCCTGAGGATATCGCCCAAAAGATCCAGGAGGTCCTTGGGAACGAGGGACTGCGGCAAGACCTGGTCCAAAAAGGGTTGGAGCGGGCCCGTCAATTCACGTGGGAAAAATGCGCGGAAGGGACCCGAGAAGTTATCGAGGACGCGTTGGGTTCGTAAGCGCGGTTGTCCGGGATATTTTCTTGATCACAAAGGTCTCGCCGTTCAAGACGAGGGTGGTCAGGGTTTTTTCCTTGAAGTTGCCAGGGATCCAACGGCGCATTGAAATGGGGTCCTCCCGAAAGTCGTTCTCCTCGATCAGATAAGCCTCCTTGAATTTTAAATTTTTGTAATCCCCCACATACTGAGTCGAATAAAACTCCCGGTCGATAAAAGAGAACCATTCGTTTGCGCTGCCAAGGACGGGCAGGGAATCCTGGGGAATCGCTGACTTTATGGTCCCTAGTTGTTGGTTAAGATCAAAGAACCGATTTTGCGAGTAAATGAAGGCGTACTGGGGCAAGAGCAAAAATAGACATAACGCCAAGACGACCTTGAGCCGTTCCTTCTTTTCGGCCACAGCTAGGATCAACAATAGAAAGGCCGGGTAAGCGTAAAGGGCGTAATGGAAGTTGGGGCGGCTGAGTAGGAGGGTGGAGACAACTGTCGCCCAGAATAAAATCCACGCGAAGGAATTATCTTTCCAAAACCGATTTCTCCAGTATAAAAAAACCGCGGCGAAGATCAGACCCAGTTCGGGTAGGTGCCGTAAGTACTTGGTTTTAAAAAAATAATCGTAGAGGTAATTGTTCAGGGCGCGGCCCACCTGGGTATTGCCCTCGGCCACAGTTTGGCTTAAGCCGGCCAAGACGGCCCCGTGTAGCCAAAAGTAGTAAGCTGTCCCCAGCAGAAAGCCCGATAAAAACTTAATGAGACTTCGTCCTTTCGGGATATCCCTCCACCGCCCGCCCGAGAGGGCTGTCGCCGTGACGTAAAAAAAAGCCATAACTCCCATGGGGTGGGATTCAACGGCCACGCAGGCCGTGAAAGCACAAAGGAAATAACTCCCTTGAACAAAGAAAAGCAGGGCCAGAGTGCAAAGCAAGAAAACGAAGGCTTCCGGCCGGGCCGATTGAGCCGCCGAGAAGAAGGGTTCGGTTAAAAGGGCCAGCACGGCGAAAGAACAAGCCAATGGTAGACCGTAGTTCAAACGCCTTAGGATCGGCACCCATAGGAAGGCGGCTGTGGATAAGAGAAAAATAGAAAGCAAGTGGGCTTTCTCCCGGGTCCAGCCTGTCAGATCGAGAACGTGCCCGGTGAACCAAGCGTGGGTTTTTCCGAAATACAGAATGCGGGCGGGGCCACCAAAGGTAGGATCCACTTCTATTCCGTGCAGTACGTAGTTACGCGCATAGCTCAGGGACCAGGTATCGTCCAAGTCCTCAAGACGGTATTTGCCAAGCAAGAGGACATAAACCGCCAAAGAACAAAAGAGAAAGAAAAAAAGAAAGTTCCGATAGGGGCTGGGCATGGACGGGGTTGTGTTTGACCGGTTGACGCTCATGGAGATCTCATTATATTCGAAATTGTATTTACCGATAGCATGGAGGCGTAGCGGTCCCGCATCGCCATGAATATCCGAGCGCCACAGAATTCGCGAACGGTTCGATAGAATGATCGGATCAAGGAAGCTTTTGGCGGCCTGTTTGAGCCAACAAGCTGATGGAAAGGAAAAATAGGAGCCAATAATCCAGTCGGGGAAAGGTTTGGGTGAAGTTTAGGTTTACCAGGAAATGAACGGCCCAGGCCGCGAGTACCCATATCCTTGGAAAGGCTTGCGCGTTTTTATGCCAGGCCTCCCGCATGGTTGAAACAACCGCGAAAAGAAAACCCAGAAGACCCAACAAACCCGCTTCCAATCCGATCTCTAACCAAGTGTTCAAATTGGTCTGCCCCAGTTCATGACCGCTCCCCGAGGAGGCGGGCGTCACTCCCGTTCCCAACCAAGGGTGTTGCAGGCACTGCTGGAAGGTATTCAATTGATTGACCACCCGTCCTCCTTCGCTGCTTTTGGGGTCCGCGATCCGCAGGAGTGTGCTTTGCGCTCCCAGGTTTTCTAAGAAAAGGAAATGCATATATTTTCGGCTGTCTGTTGAAACGAGAAAGACAAGAATGATCAATCCGGTCGCCAAGATGGTTTTGAAAATCCGTCTTTTGGTTTCCGGTTGATTTTTCAGGAAAGCGTAAGTCGTGAGGACTGAAAGGCAAAGGAAGGAACCCAGCAATCCGCTCCGTGAGCCTGTGACGGCGATGGCACTTAATACCAGAGCTGGCTGCCAGACCGCCGCGAATTTCGTCAAGTCCTTGTTCAACGCCCAAACCAAGGGCAGGGCGAAACTCAGGGCGCAACCGGCGTAAGATGGCTCGTAATAAAAGGCGTTGGGTCTCACGAAGACAGTCCCCATCCAACTGTAGCTTGTTTTCACGTAGCCGATGACGGGGGAAAGGTGGAAAAAGGAAGGGATCAGTGGATAGCTAGCTTGCTCGTAACCGGTGTGGAAAGGGATGTGGAACCAAAATAGGGCCAGGACCTCGGCCCAGAGGGTGAGGGCGATGCCCAGGATGGCGTATTTGAAACCCAGGCGCAGGGGCTGGTTCCATCGGCTTTGGAGGCAAATGAGGGCGGCACACCCGATGTTAAACAACCCCCATCCCCATTTGATCCATGTGAGGCGGGGAAAATCGGAAGCGAGGGCCGCGAGGGCGTAACAAAGAAAAAAAACCATCCAAATTTTTAAAATCCGCCGGAGAAACTCCTTCTCCGAAGGCTGGACGGAAGATCGAACCCGATCCATCCCCCACGAGAGAAGGCCACAGCCCAATAGGAGGAATTGCCCCCATCGGACATTAAATCCATGAATGCGGGTGGTGAAAAACTGGTCCGCAGAGCAGAGATAGAAAAGCAAGGTGAAAAAAAGTGTCAACAAAATAGTTTTGATTTTTTCCGATAAAACGCTATTTGGCGAGAATGACGGGAAAGATTTAGGATCCAATTTTTTCATGTTGTGAGAGGCACCTTGGATATGAATTTTAAGTTAATTACTGCCCATGTATACTAGCTTTCATCAGGCTTTACCAACGAAAAATGAGGTTGTGCCCTCGAATGTTCGAAGAAAGATATTTTTCCTGAACTCATGAAGAATAAAAAAAACAAACCTAAAAAATCCCGTCGTATCAAAAATACGCGCGGGATCAAAAGCGCCGAGAGTAAACCTTCCGCTAAGCCGTTTGTTTTGCGCGCTCGGTCATTGCTCGAGGAGTCGCTCCCTCCCCTGTCCCCGCTGCGCGGGTTGGAGAACCGTCTTGAAAAAAACCTGAACCGGCCGAAAGTCTCCGTTGTCATCGTCAATCGGAACGGCGTCGATTTTTTAACGAGGTGTCTTTTTTCCCTGAAGACGCAGACCTATCCTCTGGATGAGATCATCGTGGTGGACAACGGTTCGACCGATGAGAGCGTTTCTTTCATCCGTTCCAACTACCCGCAGGTGAAAATTTTGGAGAGCCAGGAAAATCTGGGTTTCGCCACGGGATGCAATCTGGGAACGCGGTATGCCGCGGGCGACCTAGTGGTTTTCTTGAACAATGACGCGGTCGTGACCCCTCAGTGGCTGGGGCGATTAGTGGCGGAATTCCGCGCGCATTGGCCCAGGGCCGGAGCGGTCACGTCCCGGGCCAGATCCAATCAAAAGACCACGGGAGACCGATCGGGTGGATCGAAGGTCGTGAATATCCTGGGCTCGCAGGTCGAGGGTTTTTCGGAGGATGAACGGACGGTCTTTTATCCCGAGGGCTACGCTTTTATTTATCCCCGTTTCCTGGCCCTGGAAGGCCCATTCGACCCGGATTATTTCATCTATCAAGAAGACCTTTATTTTGGATGGAAACTTCAACTGGCCGGGAAACAAGTCAGGGTCTGCCCGGAAGCGAAGGTCTTTCATGAGACGGGAGGAACGGCTTCCCGGCTGCCCGGGTGGAAGGTTGTTTATTTTCGGAATCGGAACCGTTGGTTGAACCTTTTTCTTTTCTATGGGACGGGGAATCTGTTGAGGGTCTTTCCTTGGATCGTTCTGGACGCGGCGGCCCAGCTGGTGAAAGGTCTAACAGCGGGTTTTAACCAATTTTTCGGCGTTTTGTTCGCGGCCCTGTGGATATTGACGCATCCCATCGCGATCCACCGTAAAAGAAAAGTGATCCAACAAAAACGAAAGATATCCGATGGTCGGATCATATCGCGCCTCAGCGGCCGGGTCGTGGACGACGAGGGCGCGGGTTCCCGGTTCTTGAATCTCATTTCATTGTCTTATTGCCGATTCGTCGGTTTAGAAGTCATCGAGTTCCAGGACGACGGAAGTTCGTGAATAAAAGCTTGGAAAATAGGATTTTCAAAGAGTAAACTTTTGCCACTCCCGGTTGTCCGCCGGCAGGGAAAAGAGACCAAGGTTGGAACCATTGCTGAAACTCTCGAAGAGGAATTCAACGCTGATCGACCTGGTGAACCGCTGCGGGATCTGCGATACCAAACTCACCCTTTATCCTAAAGATTACGCCCAATGCCCCCATTGCCAAAAAAAAGTTTGCCGTCAATGCTGGTCGGCCGCCTGGGCTGGCAAGGCTTTTGGGTCCGGATCCTGCTCCCACCTGGCTGAGAATGACGGCATGACCGTCACGGCGTTCGTCCAAAAAGATAGACAATTGAATTGGGATTGGCCGCGCTTGATCTTCGCCGGGGCGCTGGTGATCCTGGCCGTCGGGATATTCTTTTTCCTTCTCAACTTATTCGCCTTTTAAACCGACCAAAAACCGATGAAAAAGCTATGAATAATTCCAGGAGACTTTTTTGAGGATCGCCATAGTCCATGATTGGATGACAGGGATGAGGGGCGGGGAAAAGGTGCTCCTCGGTCTTTTGGAGCTTTTTCCCGGCGCGGACATCTTTACCCTCGTCTATCGGCCCGATCAAATGGATCCCGTTTTTCAGAAGCGGACCGTGAAAACCTCGGCCCTGCAAAGATTGCCATTCGGAAAAACCCGCTATCAATATTATCTTCCCCTCTTTTGGGAACTGATGGGCGGCTTCGACCTTTCCTCCTACGATCTGATCATTTCCTCCAGCTCCGCCTGCGCCAAGTGGGTCCGCAATCCCAATAACGTCACGCATGTCTGCTATTGCCACAGTCCGATGAGGTATATCTGGGACCTGTTCGGGGATTATTTCGGGCCGTCGTCCTCGCCTCTGGTGCGTTGGCCGGCGAAATTATTCCGCCCTTATCTTCAATACTGCGACCTGAAGTCGAACAAGGGAGTGACGCACTTCCTCGCCAATTCCACCGAGGTGCAGGAGCGCATCGAGCGTATTTACGGGAGGGAATCGGAAGTGATCCACCCTCCGGTGGACGTCGATAGGTTCAAGGTGAAGACAGGAAAGGGCGATCACTATTTGGTGATCTCCGCGCTGGTGCCCTATAAAAAAATAGAGCTGGCGGTGAAGGTTTGCACGAAACGCGGCTGGCCCCTTCTGGTGGTCGGAAAGGGAAGCGAGGAATCGTCGCTCCGTAAAATGGCCGGTCCCACCGTCTTTTTCAAAGGCTGGGTGTCCGACGAGGAAATGCCGCGTTTTTATGACAAGGCCAAAGCCCTTCTTTTTCCCGGCAAGGAAGATTTCGGAATCGTTCCTGTGGAATCCCTGGCCTCGGGTTGCCCCGTGATCGCGTACGGCGAGGGAGGCGTGAAGGACACTTTGAAAGACGGGGAGACCGGCGTCTTGTTCTATGAGCAGACGGAGGCGGCGCTGGAAGCGGCCATCGAGCGGTTCGAGAAGATGACGTTCGACCCAACCGTCTTAAGGAAAAGAGCCGAACAATTTTCTAAAGACCGTTTTTTATTTAAGGCCCAGGTCTATTTCCGCCGTCTTTATGGAGTCCAAGTCCAAGAGGAAAACCTCAAACTCTAGCTTTTTCTTGCCATTTGCCCGATTTGGCAGGAAAGGTTAGACTATCTCCGCATTTATCCACCGCGAGGCTCCATGAAATTTAGAATTCCATCGATATTTTTCGCAGCGAGCTTCTTTATAGATGGTTTGCTTGTCGCGGGGTCGTTTCTTTTGGCCAACTGGATCCGCTTTTATTCCGGGTGGATGTCGGCCTGGTCCGTCACTCATTACCAGCATTACCGTTCTTTTTTACTTTTCGTGGTAGCGGTCAACTGGATCATTTTCAAGTATGTGGGCCTCTATCGGAAGAGGCGCGGCATTTCGGGTGTCGACGAATTCTCGAAGATCCTCCAGGCGGTTTTCCTTAGTTCCATCCTGATCTCGGCCTCGACCTTCCTCATTCAATTCTTCACCTTCTCCCGTTTGGTTATTGGTTTCTCGGCGGGATTGACCGTCATCAGCGTCTGGCTTGAGCGGGTGATCCTTCGGCGCATTCAGATCGCTCTTAGGCGCCGGGGCATCGGCGTGACCCGCATCCTAGTGGTGGGAACGGGAGAAACAACCCGATTGCTGATCCAACGGCTCAAGCATAATCCAGGGTTGGGTTACCGGATCGCGGGCGTCGTTTCCGAGAGTAAGTCCTCTGGATCCATTGAGGGTTATAAGATCGTGGGCGCTTTGTCCTCTTTTTCCAGGCTCGTGGCTAAGTATGATCCTCATGAGGTCATCTTTGCCCTGCCTGCCACCGCGCATAGCAAGTTGATCCCCATGTTGGTGACCCTTCAGGACACGATGGTTCGTTATAAGATCGTCTCCGATCTGTTCGGCCTTATCACCAATCCGCTTGAGAACGACGTGCTGCTCGATATGCCGATCTTCGAAATGAAGGAAGCTCCCCTGAGTTCTTGGCACAACCAAGTGATCAAACGGATCTTCGATTTTGTACTTTCCCTGATAGGGATCCTTTTGTTGAGCCCCGTTTGGATCTTGGTAGCGGTCGCCGTGAAGCTATCCTCGCGCGGGCCTGTCCTCTTTCACCAAAAAAGGGTAGGACGCGACGGACGGATCTTTCATATGAGGAAGTTCCGCACGATGAGGGTCGGAACGGAGAGCGTGGCTTTCACCACCAAGAACGACCCGCGGGTGACGCCGCTCGGCGCTTTTCTCCGTAAGACGAGTTTGGACGAACTTCCCCAGCTTTTGAACGTGGTGACGGGCCGCATGAGTCTGGTGGGTCCGCGTCCTGAAGTTCCCGGGCTAGTGGAAAAATTCGAAAAAGAAATTCCCCGTTATTTTGAACGTCATCAGATAAAGTCCGGCATTACGGGTTGGGCCCAGGTGAATGGGTTTCGAGGCAATACCTCCCTGAGTGAGAGGATCAAATGCGACATTTACTACATCGAGAATTGGAGCTTGCTTTTAGATATCAAGATCATCCTTCGAACCGCGTTGGACATCTTGGAACACGAGCACGCTTATTAAAGATCCGATATTGAAAGGAGAGGGTTCATGAAACCGACGTTGCTTTATCGAACGGCTTCGGGATTGCTTGTGTTTTTCGCTTTCGCCCATACCGTGGGGATGTTGAAACCCTCGAGCCCGACCCCGGAAGCCTCCGCGGTCCGGGCTTCCATGGATAGCGTCCATTTTCAATTCATGAATTTTAATTGCAGTTACGGAGCATTTTATTTCGGGTTCGGTATGCTCTTGACCGCTTATTTGCTTTTCGCGGCTTTCCTGTCCTGGCGCTGTGGCGATCTGGTGAAAAAGCAGACCGCGACCGTTAAGGTCTTAGCCTGGCCCCTCTTCGCTATCCAAGTCGTGGTCGCGATATTGGGTTGGCTTTATTTTTTCCTCGCTCCCGCTGTTGTCTCGACCTTGGCCGCGATCTGTCTGGCGCTGGCCGCGTGGAAAGTCCAAAAATCATGAAAATTCTTGTAACAGGCGGTGCTGGTTTCATCGGTAGTCATGTGGTGGACGCGTACCTGAACGCGGGTCATCAAGTGGTGGTCGTCGACGATCTCTCCACGGGCAAAAAAGAGAATCTCAACCCCAAAGCCAAGTTCTACAACATCGATATTCTCGACGACAAGCTCCAGCACATCCTGCAGGATGAGAAGGTCGAAGTGGTGAACCACCACGCGGCCCAGATCAAGGTGAAGGCCTCGATGGAGGATCCTTACTTCGATGTGAAGGTCAACGTGCTGGGGTCTGTCCTTTTGCTCGACCTCTGCCGCAGGGCGGGCGTGCGCAAGGTGGTTTACGCCTCGTCCGGCGGGGCTATGTACGGCGAGGCCGACCATGGGGCTTTCAAGGAAGACCAACACCCCCGGCCTTACTCCGTATACGGGGCGAGCAAAATGACCGTGGAGACCTATCTGGATGTCTTCTCCCAGAATTTTGGATTGGAATACACCATCCTCCGTTACGCGAATGTTTACGGTCCCCGGCAGGACGCGCTGGGCGAAGGCGGCGTGGTGGCGATCTTCACCCACAGCATGATCCACGGCGGGGAGTTCGTGATCTTCGGCGACGGTTACAACATCCGCGATTACGTGTACGTCAAGGATGTGGCCCGGGCGAACCTCTTGGCGTTGGACCATCCGCACAATGACGCCTTCAATATAGGGACGGGTAAGGAAACGACGGTGAATCAGCTTTTCGAGACCCTGGCCTCCGCGACGGGTTACGTCAAGCCTCCCAAGAAGATCGTGGCCCGATTGGGCGACTTGAAAAAGAGCGTTTTGGACAACACCAAGGCGAAAAAGCTTTTAAAATGGGAACCGGCGTACGACCTGAAGGCGGGGCTTCAAGAAACCGTCGACTACTACCGAAAAAGCAGTTAGGAGTTAGGAGTGAGAAGTTAGAAGTCGCCTAAAACTCCTAACTTCTCACTCCTCACTTCTAACTTATGGGAGAGATTCAAATGAAGGCTATTATTTTAGTCGGCGGTCAAGGTACTCGCATGAGACCGTTGACGAACCACCTGCCCAAGAATATCGTCCCCGTTTGCGGAGTCCCTTTCCTCACATACCAAATTCAATACTTGAAGAGCGTGGGTATCAAAGAGATCGTCTTTTCCATCGGGTACCGTCCGCAGGACATCAAAAAGGTCTACGGCGACGGCCGCCGTCTGAAGGTCAAGATCCATTACGCGCTCGAAAAATCGCCTTTGGGTACGGCGGGCGCGGTCAAGAATTCTGAAAAATACGTCAAGGGCTCGCCGGTCGTGGTCTTGAACGGGGACATCTTGACGGACATCCCGCTGAAAAAAATGATCGGTTTCCATTACAAGAACAAGAATCTCGCCACGTTGGGTCTGGTGCGTGTGGAGGACCCGACGGCTTATGGTCTGGTGCTCCTGGATAAAAAAAACCACATCACCCAATTCCTCGAGAAGCCGGCCGCCGAGGAAGTGGTGACCGACACGGTGAACGCGGGTGTCTATGTGTTCGAGCCGGATGTCTTCAGGCACATTCCCGAAGGAATGCATTTCTCAGCGGAGCGGTCCCTCTTTCCCAATCTCTTGAAGGGCCGGAAACCCTTCGGCGGTTATGTCTGGGAGGGCTACTGGCAGGACATCGGGACGCCCTGGAAGTATCTCATCACCCATTGGGACATTCTCAACGGCAGTTTTCCGGTTTACGCCGACCTGAAAAAAACGGCGAACAAGATCTATATCGGCAAGCGCGTCAGGATCGGCAAAGGGGCCTTGATCAAAGGTCCGGCGGTCATCGAGGACGGCTGTGTCATCGGCGAAGGGGCCCGCATCCTGCCTTACGCGGTGTTGGGCAAAAAGTGCGTGGTCGGCAAGAACAGCTCGGTTTCCCGGAGCGTTTTTTGGGATGGCACGAGGATCGGCGCGCATGTGCGGCTTGAGGAAGTTGTTTTGGGCCGCGGGTGCCAAGTACCCGACCATTCCAGGCTGGCAGCGGGCACGGTGCTCGGCGACTACAGTCGTCTGTAATTCCCTTAATTTTCTGGAACCTTTATCATGAATCAGCAGGGATATAAAAAAGCCGTTCTTCTCAAAGACCTATTGGACCAAAAAAGTGTCGAGGTGGAAGTAGAAAACATGGCCTTGATGCTCCATCGGCGCGGCGATCAGGTTTTCGCGACAGGGGTCTATTGTCCCCACGCCGAGGTGAGGTTGGACCCGCGCAACTGTACCGACGACATCATCGTGTGTAAAGCCCACGGCTACCGATCCAATATCAGAACGGGCCAGTGCATGGAAGAGCCGGACATCAAGCTGAGCACCTTCCCGACGGTGATCGAGGACGGGGTCGTCTGGGTGAAGTTGTTCTGACCGGCGTGAAGTAAGGGAGTTTTATGGACACGATTCGATTTGGCACGGATGGCTGGCGCGCGAAGATCGCCGAGACCTTCACTTTCACCAATGTCCGCCGCGCGGCCTACGGGCTGGGCGTCGTCCTGAAAAAGAAAAAAAGATCCAGCCTTATTTTCGTGGGTTATGACGGCCGTTTTTACTCCGACCGGTTCGCGAAGGCCGCGGCGCAGGTCCTTTCCACACTGGGGCACCGCGTCGTCCTGGCCTCCCGTCTTCTGCCCACGCCGGCGCTTTCCCTGGCGGTGCAGAAGAAAAAAGCCGACGCAGGCGTCATGATCACCGCCAGCCATAATTCGGGGGCTTATAACGGGTTCAAGATCAAGATCCCTCCCGGCGTCTCGGCGCCATCTTCCTTCACGAAACAAGTCGAAAAGAACATTCCCCGAAAAATTTCCGCGCCCGTCTCTCGCGGCGCAATAAGGACGACCGACTGGCTGCCTTTTTATTTAAAAACGGTGAGATCCAAAGTGGACCTGAGGGCTATCCGCAAGGCGGGGCTCAAGGTCGTGATCGACTCCATGCACGGGGTGGGGGAGAGGCATTTTGAGAAGCTCGTCTCCGGCGCTAAAACGAAGGTTTTGACCATCGCGGGCGATCCTGAGATCTTTTTCGCGGGACGCAGACCCGAGCCCATCGCGCAAAACTTAAAATCCCTCTCGAAGGCGGTCCGCCATTGGAAAGCGGATGTTGGTTTCGCCACCGACGGCGACGGCGACCGTATCGGAATGATGGATGAGAAGGGCCGCTTCGTGGACGTACACAAAGTCCACGCGCTCCTTTTGTACCACCTCTGGATCCAACGCGGCTGGAGGGGGGCGGTGGTCAAGACC
>CAYXYA010000011.1:0-15853 GCA_964469185.1 uncultured bacterium
ATGTAACAAGAGTAACTGATGCGAATGGCCATGCTACTGTCATTCATTACGATTTCAACGGCAATATTGATTTAATCATCGGCCCTGCGCCTAAATTTTCTAAAACCATACCTCATTTTAGTGACCGCAATCAGTTGTTGACGCTACAAGATGCCCTTCTTCAAACAACTATCTATACCTATGACAGCAATCAGCGCTTACAAGAAATAGACTATTCTGATCAAACAAATGAGCAATTTACGTATAACTCTAATAGCGATTTATTGCAGGTTCAGGATCGTAATACCACCCGTACTCATTTCGTCTATGACCCTCAAGTGGATTACCAAATAGAAGTTCAAGAGGCTTATATGACTCCTGATGAAAGGGACACACAGTTCACCCACGACGCAATCGGTAATATCATCGCGTTGATTGATGCAAAAATACATACTACAACGTTCATATATAACGAACAAAACCTAATTCGAAGAATGGCGGATCCTTTGGGGAAAGGGTATGTCAACACCTTCGATGGGGCGCGTAATCTTCACACGACTACCGATACCCGTGGGGTCATGACAGCACTTGATTATTACAACAATGATCGAGTTAAGAATATCAGTTTTAACGATGGCACCCATGCCATTAGTTACACCTATGACGGTAATGGAAATCCCCTGAGCATGGTGGATGCGGTTGGGAGTAAAAATTATATTTATGATCCCTTAAACCAACTCACCAGCGTTACGGATGTGGAGAGAAATTTTAATATTGGGTATGTGTACGACGCTGTCGGCAATCGAACGCTTCAACATAATAACCTCAGCCCGCTCATTCCGCCCAATACAACTTATAAATATAACGAAATGAACAGGCCCACGACCATTACCGGAATCGGTGGTACGGTAAAATTTTCTTATGACAACCTTTATGATCCTCTGTCTGTTGAGTATCTCAATGGAATGAGTGTGACTTATGGGTACGTGTCCACAAATCATCAATTGGATTTTATGAAGACATTTAACTCGAAAAATGAGGTTTTATCGAGTTTTTCATACAAATACGACGATATTGGAAACCAAATGGCTGTAACGGATTTGTTGGGACCTACTGCCTATAATTATGACCATCTTTATCAACTTACGGGCGCGACCTATCCGGGGCCAAAGGGCCATTTTGGTTATGGTTATGACGAAGTTGGGAATCGAAACCAATTTCATCAAAACGCAAGCGCCTTCACTCCAAAATACAATTCAGGAAATGAAGAACTGACGAATGGTCAGGGCGAAAATTTTTCATATGACGAGGATGGAAATATTACTAAAAGAAGTTCGTCTGCGGGAACAACTCGCTATACATGGGATGGATTAAACCGTTTGGTGAAAGTGAATTTGTCAACGGGAGATGCCGTTAGTTATGTGTATGACGGTGACAACTTGAGAATAAAGAAGATCACCGCAAACGGTACCACCAATTATTTCTATGACGGAACATCAGTTGTCGCGGAAACGGATGGAACAGGAAAGCTTATCAAGGCTTACAACCCTGGCTTAAGCGTTATAAATAAACAAGGGTCCATTCTTTATTACTTAAAAAATGGCCATGGGGATGTGACGGGATTGGTGGATAGTCAACAAAATTTCGTTACAACATATAGCTACGGTGTTTTTGGGGAAGATGAAAACACGCAAAAAGAAAGCAATGGCCATCGATATGTTGGGACGGGTGACGTTTTTTCCGATGATGATGTAAGTCTCCAGTATATGTGGAATCGTTGGTATGACCCGAAGGTTGGGAGATTTATCAACAGAGATCCGATGGGCTTTGCGGGAGGGATGAATGTTTATGGGTATGCGGGGAACAATCCGATAAATTGGATTGATCCAACAGGTTTAGTTTGGGAATATTTTTCCGATGCTGGAGCTATTGCTCATATAAATGACGATACCGGAATTGTTGATTTTTATACTGATGGTTTTTTTTCTGGTGGAAACGGGGAGTTTGATCCTCAGGGAGTAAACAATTCTTCAAGGACATCAGAACAGAATGGACCGATTCCAGCAGGAGATTACATTTTAGATAATATAATTGCGGATTACACAAAACAGAATGGAAAAGTACTTAAAATGGCAATTAGAATTTTAAATTTAAAAAGTGTATTTACTGGCTATCTGTTCCATGGCCCCAAAAAAAATAAAATAGGGGGCTTGAAATGTTCTTCAGATGGTTGTCCAGTGTCAGCGCTATGGAAAAGAAAATCAATTAATTACATTTCTAATAGTTTTAAAGATTATCAATTGAAAGTCTTTAGAGGGCTTCCAGATGCTTATATACAGAACCAATTAATCTTTAGAAACGGGCGATATCATCCACGGACAACAGGTCAAACTAGCTATTAATATAATTTAAGGAATATTCGAACATGAATAAAACAAAATATTTGGTTTTGTTTCTAATTTGTTTGACCACTATTCTCTTGTTTTTCACACCGCTAAAAATTACTGCCTCCTCAAAAACACCAATTTATATTGGGATTATTCAATATTTTGAGACATGGGGCGTAGGTTATACACATCCGTGGGTTCGTGTTCCATTTGTCAAAAAGCAAGATAATTGGGAAGCGATGCCGAACAATGCCAAGAATAAAAATAAAATACTTCAAGATTTCTATCCATCACCCTTGGCATGGACTGTTTATTTTAACGGGAAAAAAACAGGACATATTGTAAGTCGAAACTCTAACGATGATTTTTTCCAATCGCATGGTTATCAAGAAATCGTTAATCCGAATTACAACACCCCAAAAATAATTTTAAATGCTAATGATTTTGTATCATCGCCTGGAAGAGTATGCATATCAAGGCCGTTATTATTATCTTCAAACGATAAAGTTTCTGATCCAGATCAATGGAAATTGTCCGCTTTAACTAAGAAAGAAAAGAAGAAACTCATGAATGAGTTTCGCAGATATGCTCCGTATTACGAATACTGTCAAAAGGAGGAACAGGATGCCGCGCCAAAATTACTTAAATACTCGGATCGCGATATAGATTTTAACAACACCGTTTATCGAGACAAAAATGGGGTTGTCCTCGCCGCTGTTAAACTAAAGGAATCGCTTTATACATGCGGCGAAATATTGTCTGGTGATTATGTATACCGTTGGTACGTTCTTTTCCCTGGCGGTGAAATTAGATTTTTGAGTTTTGCAACGCCGGTGGATGCGGCTGATTTTGATCATTCTGGAAAATCCCAATGGTTATTTCTTGCTATTGATGATTTAAACAGTGGTTATATTTTGTATTACGATAACTTTTCGAAATCAGTCAAATTTAATATGGATAGCCCAGAATGATATGTGGAGGATTGTAGTTATCAAAAATCTGTTTTTTAAAACGTTATGTATATCCTTTATTCTGTTTGCGGCCAATGTTTTACGAGCTGCTGAATGGCCCATGTTCAAAAATGACGCCAACCGCTCTTCTCTCGTCCAAGCCGCAACAAATGCAGATGCCTTGTTTCCGCCGAGTCTTCTTACTCTTAAATGGCAAACCAACACTATCGGCTATTCCAACACGGTGGCTTATTCTTCGCCCGTTGTATTGAACGGCAAGGTTTATATCGGAACGATGGATGGGCGACTTTGGGAGTTTGACGCAACCGTTGAAAGTTCGCCTAATACACCGGTTGCTTTCGCTAAAACCGATGGATATATCTATGGTTCGCCAGCGGCCATAACAATAGGCGGCCAGGATCTGGTATTTGTGGGAAGCACCGACGGGAACCTTTACTGTTACCACGCAACAAATACCGCATTGACTCTTTTATGGAAAGAACCTCTCGGAGGCTCGATTTTCACCTCGCCCCTTATCATTAATTTGGCCGGTACTAATATCGTTATTTGTGCTTCCCATTCCGGTTCGTTATCAGCCTTTTCATTCACTTCTACGTCTACTCATTCCAAACTCTGGTCAACGACCATCAGCGACAGTTATCTTTTTGCTTCCCCTGTCTATGAACCCGATTTCAATTTAATTTTTGAGCCTTCCTATGATGGAAACTTGTACGCTTTGCATGCAGCAGGTGCCAATCCTGGATCGATTGCATGGACGAAGAAGGTTGGGCCGACTCGTGCTTCACCCGTGGCTACGAACCTCTATGTTTATAACTTGTCGAACGATGGTGTGTTGAGATCTTTTCTCAAAGGGGATGGAACGCTACGGGCCACTGTTGATGTAAAGGGAAGTGTTTCTTCTTCACCGGCTGCGTTTAGAGGACAGGGGGATAATACAGATAGAATTGTTACCTGTAATCAAAACGGCTCGGTCCAAGAATGGTCTATCGTTGACGGGGCTGGTGAATTCAAACAGGTTTGGAAAAGACAATTGCCGGACGCGGTTTATTCAAGCCCTGCGCTTACAAAAAAGATAGTTAATGCCACTACTTTTCTTGGATCCGTTTTTGTTGGTTGTCACGATGGTAATTTATACGGCCTTGATCTGAACAATGGGTCGATTTTCAATAAAATCGACATGGGGAAGACGATCCAAGTTTCCCCCGCTGTCGCCAATGGCGAACTTTTTATCTCGTCGAGCAACGGTGTTTTGCAAGATTATATGCGTAGCGCAGGAACAACCCCCACGCCGGCTGGAAGCGACACCCCGACCCCAACACCTACTCCTCACTTGGTCGATTGTCTGCCTATTGTCAATACTCCGACAATTCCCAATCCCTATGGAGTGGCTTTGTACGCTGTAGCTACGCCTTATTTCGCTTACGTTACTGATGACATTGATAATCGTCTCTATAAGTATGATGTTTATGGAAATGGTTTTACGTTTTTTGATTCTTGGACGAACCCTTTGCCTACCAGCCACCCTGAACAATTCAACACTCCTCAAGGGGTCGCGGTTGACGCTGGTAACGGTGATGTTTACGTGGCTGATTCGGGAAACAATCGTATTGAGGTTTTTAACAGTTCTGGTGCTTTCTTGAGAGAGTGGGGAACTCAAGGTAACAATCCAGGCCAGAATGACGGTCCGGGCGAATTTGAGTATCCGGTTGGTATTGCCGTAGGACCTGTCAGTGTTTATGTGGCGGATTCGAGCAATGGACGCGTTCAGGTTTTTGACAAACAAGGACATTTTGGTTTCCAGATCAGCACATTTCCGATACCTTTTGCTGGTGGAGGGACTGAATCATTAGAACAGCCTTGGGGCGCGGCGCTGGATGGTTCGGGTCGGTTTTATGTAACTGATAACGCGACCATGAACGTCATTGTTTTCACCGCGACCGGGAGCTTTTTGAACCAATGGCATGTACCCCAATATGGCAATCTCTTGGGCGCGGAATCTATCGCCGTGGACGACGGCCTGATCTATGTTTCTGATGGTTATGGTTCGGTCGGCTTCTTTGACCAATCCTCCGGCGACTTCAATGCTTCGACGGTTTATTACGGGAATTCGGGATTTAATTTTAATACGACCGAAGGTGTCGCGGCGGCGAACCATATTTGGGCCGTCGCCGATACTGCGTCGGATCAAGTCGATATCTTTTCACCCTGTGATGCCATCACCAGAAGCCCCACACCTAGCCCGACCGACACCGGAACCGGTTCTCCAACCAATACCCCCGTTGGCACGAATACGCCTACCTTTACGCCACCCAATACCCCGACCCCAACTAATACTTTCACGCCTACCCCTGCGTTCACCAATTGTGGTTCAGTTCTGTCCTGGCTCATGGATTCTCCCTACGGTATTGCCTTGTCGGATTCGGCCAAGATCTACGCGGTTGATAATCTGAACGACGAAGTTCGGGCATTTACCACTTCTGGGGCGCCTTTATATCGATGGGGTACGCAGGGGATTGGCAACGGTCAATTCAATAGTCCTGAATTCATCGCGACTGATAATGGAAATGCCGCGACTATTTATGTTACGGATTCGGGAAATAACCGTATTGAAGTTTTTGATTTCCAGGGGAATTATCTCTGGCAATTTGGAGGCGAGGGAGGCGCTAACGGCGAGTTTGAGTTCCCGGCGGGTATCGCGGTTGGCACCAGTTCTATATATGTAGCGGATGTCTCCAATAACCGAATTCAGGTGTTCGATAAGACTAATGGGGCATATCAAGCGAAGATTACTGTTCCCAATCCATGGGGAGTAGCTTTGGACTCTTCAGGAAATCTTTACGTAACAGATCGGGATAAGACAGTTTATGTATTCGATAGCTCGTTAACTCCGACTGCGACTTGGGATGTGGTCGCGGGAACAGGTCTTTTGGGCGCTGAAAGCATTGCCGTAGATAACCTGGGTGTGGTCTATGTCTCCGATGGATTCGACACGGTCGGCTTATTCAACATAATAAGTGGTCATTTATTGGGTCTTGGCGGGACGAACTTTAATTTCCCAGAAGGTGTGGCCGCTTATAACGGTGGTTGGGCGGCGTCAGAGGTGTTCAACGAGCAGGTCGATATGTTCACCCGTTGCGCTGGAAGCCCCACTTATACTCCGACCCCCACGTGGACTTATGTTCCCTTTACTTCACCTTGTTTTACATCCTCTTTAGTGGCGTCCTATACAAACACTAATAACCAATTGGCTTTGGATGCTTCGGGGAATATCTATGTGGCGGATCAACAGAATAAAATCATTCGGGTTTATAGCAATACAGGCACGCCGTTGCCGTCTTATTCTGTGAATAATGAAAATCTGACCGGCGCTATAGCGTTGGATAGCAGCGGTAATATTTATGTCGGTACCGATTCAGGGATTTCTAAAATTTTCCCTGGGATCGGAGTCGTTTCTTTCGCTTCAAACAGTAATTCGATCACTTCATTGAGCGTTGATGCTTCAGGAAATGTATACGCGGTCAGCGGAAATTATGTATGGGAATATTCTCCGGTCGGAGTCACGCCGGTATTTACTGGTGCTGTCCCAGGCAATAATTTGGGTGTTTTGAAGGATGGGTCGATTCTTTATATTTCTAACGACTCTGGGACCATTTATAAATACGCGGAATTAAGCCCGAATAGTTACACCTACGCAGGTCCGGGAGTCGCGTTTGGGCCTTCCGTCGGCAATTTTAAACCCGCACAGATCGTTAAAGTGGCGGCCGGGCGGTTCTATGTATCGAATATGTATCCTGGTTTCGGCGGGTATGTCAGGTTCAGTTCAACAACCGATGCGGTTTGGACCGAGATCGGATTGGCCGTCGTCATTTGCAGCGAAAAACCCGCTCAAGGGTTATCGGTTTTCCAAAATACCGTTCATCTAGGGTTGGATCTTTCCGGTAGCGTGCGGAACTTAGTGTCGCTGGGGCCGATGGTGTTCGCCACCCCCACTTCTCCAACGCCTACACCGGTTGATCCAGTTTGCTCTCAGATAAATACGCTTACTGTGGCTCAGCCGGAAGGTGTGGCTTTAGATGATGCGGGCAACGTTTATGCCGCTGATTTCTCGACTGGCTTAGTGGATAAGTTCGATTCCGCTGGAACACCGGTAACTACCATTGGTTCTGGTTATTTGATCCAGCCTTATGGTGTCGCGGTCGATTCAAACGGTCTTATTTACGTGACCGATCAAGCCGCCAACCAAGTGAGCGTCTTTAACCCAGACGCTTCTCTTTCTAGACAATTTGGAGTGACTGGCACTGGCCCAGGTGAGTTTGAGGCTCCGGCGGGAATTGCGGCAGTCGTCAGTGGTGGGTCAACCATCGTTTACGTCGTAGATCAGAACAATCAACGGGTTCAAGTCTTTAATAACAATTGGAGTTCGCCCTATTCCATTGGACCTGCCTTCACGACCACTTCCGGCCCGGTTACTTTCGATATTCCCGAAAATGTGGCTTTGGATGCGGCTGGGAATATCTATGTGACCGATTTTGGTACAGCTTTTGTTCATGTCTTCAGTCCCTCAGGCCTTTGGCTCAGAAGCTGGAACGTCACCAACGGCACCTTGTTGTTAGCGGCTAATTTCATCGCTATTGATCCAAACGGTTTAGTTTACGTGTCCGACAGTTTTAGCACGGTAGGCATCTTCGATGAATCGGGAAATCCGTTAGGTGACACCCACGGCGATGCTACGCCCTTTGATTCTAGCCAAGGGTTGGCGGCGGCCAGCAATGTTTGGTATGGCGCGGACGGAAGCGGTGCCGTGAGAGAATTCCAGTCTTGTCCCGTCACGCAATTGCCGACGGCAACACCCACCTCGACACCGACCGCGCCTTCGACACCCATGGTTGGTGGTTATTCACTTGCTACGACCATCGCACTTGGGGAGGGCAGAGAACAATCGAGCGCAGTTGTTTTCAATAACCAGATCATCGCCATTGGTGGCCAGCAAAGCGTGTCCATATTGTTCAACGATGTTTGGTCTTCCAGGAACGGCCTTAACTGGTCCCCTTTGAATCAATCGGCTGACTTTACGGCTCGATATGGTCATTCTGCTGTGGTGTTCAACAACAAGATCTGGGTTTTGGGTGGTACGGATGCGGATGGGGTAGAAGGCGATGTTTGGAAATCGACGGATGGGGTCAATTGGAGCCCCGTGACACAATCAGGCAGCACCTTTGGCGCTCGTACTGGCCATACCACCTTGGCATTCGATGGCAAGATCTGGGTGATTGGTGGTAAAAACGGTTCTGGTACTGCGCTGAATGACATTTGGTCTTCAACCGACGGTATCACTTGGTCGCAATCCACACCTTCATCGGTCTTTAACCCTCGCTATAACCACACTTCACTCGTGTTCAATAACCAAATGTGGGTGTTGGGCGGTTGGAATGGCAACAGCCTCGATAATGATGTTTGGTCCTCGCCGGACGGTACTGCCTGGACTCAAGCCGCTCCCTCGATCTTTACCGGTAGTGTCTTCCCGGCTCGGTATGGGCATGTGTCGGTTTCTTATCAGGGAAGAATGTATGTCATCGCCGGTAAGGGCTATCAAGGTTCGCTGAATGACACTTGGAACTCGACCGATGGTATCAATTGGACACAAGTATTGGTGCCGCCTCAGTTCAGCGTTTTCACGCCGAGGCTTTTCTCGTCGAGCGCTGTACTCAACAGCAAGATCTGGGTGATGTTCGGTAACGACGGGCAGGATGAAAATGATGTTTGGTTCACACCACCGAGCGCCTTGCCGACGAATACGCCCACGATAACATCCACACCAACGATTACGGCGACACCGACTGCGACATCTACACCTGCGCTGCTCAACTGTGCTCTGACCAATTCTTGGGCTTCCACAGGCGTGTTTGGTGTCGCCTTAGATGCATCAGGAAAAATTTATGCCACTGACCTGACAGATAACGTGGTGAATATCTATAACTCGTCGGGTGCCGCCATTACCCAATTCGGGGCTCCGGGTACGGTGCTGGGACAATTCAACGGTCCGACGGCTATCGGTGTGGATACTGACGGTTCTATATATGTAGTGGATAAAGGTAATTCGCGTATCGAAGTATTCGACGATCAAAATAACCCGGTCAGCCAGATCGGCGTCACCGCGGGAGCTGGTCCGGGCCAAATGCAGTTCCCGGCGGGTATCGCTGTGGCGGCCAACAACGCGATCTATGTCACGGATTCCGGCAATTCACGCGTGGATATTTTTGACAAGCAAGGCAATTTTTCTGGTCAGATTGGGACCTTCGGCGAGAACGGTTATGGCAAGTTCGAAATACCTTGGGGTGTAGCGCTGGATCCGGGCGGGCGCATCTATGTGACGGATGTCGAAACATCGCTCGTGCAAGTCTTCACGCCGCAAGGGGTTTTTGTGACGCAATGGAACGCAACTGAAAATGGCGGTCTTTTGGGCGCGAATTCGGTCGCGGTGGATAGCAATGGCGTCGCTTATGTTTCCGACGGCTTCGGGTCGGTCGGCCTCTTTGACGCTTACGGGGGCTTCTTGGGCATTGGCCACGACTCGTTCGAGCAAGCCGAGGGCGTCGCCACGGGTAACAGCAGCTGGTTTGTGGCTGATTTTGGCGCTGGGATCATAAGCCAATTCGCCTCTTGCCCGGTGACAACAAGGGCAACACCGACGTTCATTTCTACGGCCACAAACACGCCTACTTCAACGCCCACGAACACGTCTGTTGATACACAGACGAATACACCGACGAACTCAAGCACGAATACGGCTACTAACACCGCCACTAATACGATGACCCGTACGGTAACAAATACGGCGACATCTACGGCCACTAATACGCCGACGAATACAAACACGATCACTAACACCAATACGGCTACAAACACTCCCACAGATACGGCCACCTTCACGTTTACGGATACGGTGACTAATACATTTACGATTACATTCACAAATACTGCAACATCAACTCCGACCTTTACATCTACCAATACACCGACAAATACCGCGACTTACACGCCGACTTCAACACCAACCTGCCCTGGTATTCATTTTGTAACGGGTAGCGCTCTATCGGTCCTGCCTGCCAACCAAACAGGCGCGACGATCTCGCTTTCTGGCTCGCAAACAATTGTGGCGGGTCAAGATGTGGTAATCGTGGCTTCGATGCGGGATAACATTACTAATCTGGCTGTGACACAAGTGAAGGACAACGGTGGGAATGTTTATACCAACCCGGTGAGTATTTACGCGGATGGGAATACTAACCCTAATTATCCAGGGCTTTATATTTGGCACACGCATGCTACCGCGAACGCGAGTTCAGTGACGATCACCACGGCTCGGTCCAGCGGCACTGGTAAATGGGTGGTTAATATGGCCCAATATTCAGGCGCTTCCGGCTTGGGTGCCGCAGTGACCGCCACTGGCACGACCTCTGGGATCACTATTACTTCGGGTACCTTGAACGCGGGCGACTATGAGGTCGCGGGTTACGCAGGTAATGGCACCTCAGCCGTGACACAAGTGACTGGGACTTTAAGAACGAGCAATGAAACGGGTGGCATCAGCACCAATGCCATGGGCGCGATCAGCGACAACACCGATGGTTCTGGTACCGTGACGAACGCTATTTCGACTGGCTCGACAAAGTGGTTTGTTGGGGGCATCCAGCTTCTGACCGCTTGTAACCCTACGCCAACGGCGACCAATACTGCTACAAATACTCCGACCTATACACCAACGCCTGCACCGACAAACACGGCTACCAATACACGGACGAATACCGGGACTCCGACGAATACAGGCACTCCCACGAACACATCTACTTCTACCTTTACTTCTACGCCGACCAATACGCCAACTTTGACCCCGACGTTTACTCCGACTTCGACGCCTACGTCTTCGTTCACTTCAACACCCACGAACACGGCTACCTCTACCGCTACCAATACAGCCACCATGACCGCTACTTCAACGCCGACGAACACCAGAACCAATACGTCAACTGGTACGCCAACAGCTACCCCTGGTTCGGGTACTTTTGTCAGTGAAACCGTTTCATCCGCTTGTGTGACCGCTGGACAATCCATCGGCGTGACGTTCGTGTTCCAAGACGTCAGTTCCTTCAACAGTCTCCATTATGCGATTGGCTTCTCTTCGGATAACTTGCCGAGTAGCGGCGACAGTTGGGTGGTTGGCGGCAATGGGGCTGGTGAATGTCCGACAGCTGGAAACCACATCAATACCGGGGAGAGCGGCTTAGTGACGGTTGGAAATACGGTGACGGTACCCAGCGGCTTTACGAGCGGGTATGTCGTGGTTGAAGGTCACACTAATAACAACAACATTGGTTGCGGCACGACCAATAACGGACTCGCCGACGCGGTGACGGCGGTTGCAGTCGGCGCTTGCACGCCGACCCCGACGCCTGGCGGCAATGGCGGGAGCATGATCGCACTTCGTCACATCGGTGGTGGGGATGATGACGATACCCCGACGGCGACACCTATTCCGGATATGGGAGGGGCGTTGCTTCGCTATGCCGTGGTGGGACCGAATGTTTCAAACGGCCAGCAACCCATTAATCTTTTCGTTTATCTGAAGCACCCAGCGATGGTTTCTTTGACGATTTATTCCTTGTTGGGAGCAGAGGTCTATGCAACTAGCCTCCAAGGAAACCAGGGATTGAACACGCTTATTTGGACGGTGAAAAACAAGGCTTATCAGGAAGTTGCCAGCGGGTTGTATGTGTATGCTTTGCGGGTGGACAATGGCTCGATTCATGAAAAGAAAGTCGGCAAGATCGCGATTGTTCATTAAAAGCGGGGTAGTGTTGGTGTTCTGTTGAGATGTAAAAATAGATAAGGAGTCGAAGATGAAATACTTAATGATCTTGTTGGGGATGGTTTTCTTGCTCGGAACGGTGGAAATTTCTTCGGCTGGCTCGAAAGTGCCTACCGTCAAAACTTCAACCCATCCGAACTCTTTCGCGGTCAATAAACGCTTGAGAGACTATATGCAGCAAATTCAGAAGGATATCAAGACCCGGAAGTTGACCAAGCAAGAGGCTCAAAACCTTCGTGTCAAATTGAAGGCGGTTCGGGTTCAGGAACTGCAATTCTTGAAGGCCAATGGAAGCAACGAGTTGACGATCGATCAAGCGAATCAGTTGAATAAAGATTTGGACGATATCGGCGCGGCGATTTAAACCTTAAACCAAAGCCCTGAAAATTCTTTTAGGGCTTTGGTTTTTTTATCCTGTTCACGGTCCTTCCTGAAAATAAATGATACAATTTTGAGCTTGAGTATTTTCTGGACGAAAAGGGCAGGCGTAATGTACTTCGGATCTCGATCAACTTTCTGGAAAATGTTCATTTTGCTCGGGTTTCTCTCGTTTGAACTACGCGAAGCAAACGCCAATAATTTAACCGATCACTCTTCCAACCTTAGCCGTTCCGAAACACACAAATTCAAAGAAGGTTACGGCAAACTGCCGCTCTCCTTCGAACCAAACCCTTTAACAGGCTCAATGCAGGCCCCGCCTGAGGTTAGATTTATGGCGCGGGGAAGCGGTTATTCCCTATACCTAACCCCTGCCGAAGCGGTGTTTGTTTTAAAACATTCGGATGCTGTAAAACATACGAATTTTTATAAACTTCCAGACGAAATCCCGATAAAGCAAGACTCGAAGACGGTGGTTTTACGTTTGAAACTTTTGAACGGTAATCGAAAAGCTGTTTTTGAGGGGTTGAATGAAATGGAAGGGAAGAGCAATTATTTTATCGGTAATAACCCCGATAAGTGGAGACCCAATGTTTCTCATTATGCCAAAGTGAAAATGGGTGAAGTTTATCCTGGCATTGACATGGTCTATTACGGAAACCAAAGGAAATTGGAGTACGACTTTGTGGTCAAACCAGGCGCGGATCTTAACCTGATCCGTCTTGCTTATGAGGGGCCTGGAATGATGCGGGTAGATGAAGACGGTGATTTAGTTTTGGGGGATGACAAAGGGGTGGTGACCTTCAAGGCACCGATTATTTATCAGGAAGTGAGAGGCGAAAAAAATCCTGTAAAAGGCCGGTACGCATTGATAGGCGCCAACCAAGTTGGATTTGAGATCGAAGATTACGACAAAACCTTACCTTTGATCATTGATCCGGCGTTGGATTATTCGACTTACCTAACGGGGGGTAGCAGTGATGAAGGCAATAGTATCATTATAGATTCATCCGGCAATGCCTACGTGTCGGGAGAAACTGAATCCGACGACTTTCCCACTAGCGCCTCGGCGTATCAATCGAGTCTTGGGATATTCAACGCTCAAAATGTTTTTATCACAAAATTGAACGCAACCGGCACTGCCTTGATCTATTCGACTTACCTTGGTTATGGGGGTACCGATACGGGCGCCGGTATTGCGCTGGATAACTTGGGAAATGTTTATGTGACAGGGTACATGACGGGAACTTTTCCAAGCACCGCGGGAGCTTACCAAACTGTTTTTGCCGGCTCCTCCGACGGCTATATCACCAAGCTTAACTCAACAGGCAGCGCCTTGATCTATTCAACTTATTTGGGCGGCAGCGGAACGGAAAAATGTCATGGCATCGCGTTAGACGCTTCGAAGAATGTCTATGTGACGGGATATACCGAATCACCAAACTTTCCCACGACCGCCGGGGCCTATCAGAGCGCTCTTGGTGGTGGTTTTGTTGATGCTTTTGTGACCAAATTAAACACGACCGGAACGGCGTTGGTTTACTCCACATACCTGGGTGGTGCTGGTGGTGAGTTTGCTTATGCGATAGCCTTGGATTCATCAGGAAATGCCTATGTGACGGGATTTACGAGTGGAAGTTTCCCTATTACGGGCGGGGTTTATCAATCGGGTTATGGCGGTGGTTCGGACGATGTTTTTGTCACTAAGTTGAACACGACTGGAACCGCGTTGGTTTATTCGACTTACATTGGAGGAGCCGGCACGGATGTAGCTCATGCTATCGCTGTTGATTCATCAGGGAATGCCTATGTGACAGGTGAAACGAATGCATGGTTCCCAACGACGGCTGGGGCTTATCAGACATCTTCCGGTGGTGGTTTTGAGGATGTTTTTATCAGCAAATTGAATAACACCGGAAGTGCTTTGGTGTATTCGACTTACATAGGAGGGACCGGCACGGAGATCGGTTATGGCATCGCCGTAGATCCTTCGGGAAATGCCTATGTGACGGGAGAAGCTAATATTAACTATCCCACGACCGCTGGGGCTTATCAACCTACTTTGGCTGGAAGTAATAACGTTTTTGTCACGGAATTAAATGCCGCGGGTAATTCTTTGGTGTATTCGACTTATTTGGGCGGGGACAATTCAGATAGCGGACGTGGTATCGCCTTGGATTCGTCTGGGAACATCTATGTAACTGGATGGACTTATTCGAGCTATTTTCCAACGACCGCCGGAGCTTATCAGACGACTTCCGCCAGTGGCACATTAAATACAGACACTTTTGTGGCGAAATTCGACGCGGCCGATTTCGGCGCAACCCCTACTAATACGCGAACCAACACGCAAACGAATACGATCACCAACACGGCGACTATCACTTCAACGAATACTTCGACAAAAACACCGACTAATACGGTGACCAACACAATGACTTCGACGCCCACATCAACTCCAACACCATGTGGTTTTCCTGGAAATACTTGTACTTTTACCAATACCCCGACGAACACAGCAACTAATACCTCCACGAATAGCGCGACAAATACTTACACCATCACCGCGACCAGAACACCGACTTCAACAAGTACGAACACTTCAACTTCCACCGCCACGAACAGCGCGACGAAAACCGTTACCAATACCCCTACCTCATCCCCGACAAAAACTTCCACTTTTACAGCGACTCCATCCGCGACAAAAACTTTCACCCTTACATCAACAAACAGTCCTACGAATACGATGACTAAGACATTTACAGATACAGCAACAACGACGCCAACCAATACTTTAACTAGTACGGCGACTTTGACCCCGACTTCAACTCCCACACCCTGTGGTTATCCCGGTAATACCTGTACCTTAACGGCTACTCCAACGAATACGGCAACCGCTACGGTTGGCTTAGATCATTTCCTAGTCTCTAAAAATATCTTCACACATAGTTCTCCGGTGTCCATTTCGGTTTCGCTAAACGCGTACTTCTCGAATTTTTCGATCAAGATCTATAACTCCGCGGGAGAACACATTAAAACCATCGTTGAAAAGAACTTAACGAGTCCAATAGTCGCTGTCTATTCCTGGGATGGCACCAACAAATCCGGGAGTAGATGCGCGACCGGTGTTTATGTGATCTACATTATCGGGGCGTATGAACGAAAAATAGCCAAGGTCATTTTTATCAACGAATAAATCTCAGTCTAAATTTTTTAAAAGCCCTTCATCAAACTCGTTAAACCCTCTTTAATAACCGCTTGACCAATGTTGG
>CAYXYA010000012.1:0-15156 GCA_964469185.1 uncultured bacterium
TCCTTACTAGGGATAGAACAATTCTTTGGGTTGCTTTTTGGACTTGTATGGGGATCGCCTGGCCATTATTTTTTGTGATGAAATTGCCAGTTACAATGGCATGGAATCGACGAGCAAAACATCTTCGTGAAAGAAAAAACAGGTAATGATTTAAGAAAACGTAGCAAAGTCTCGAATCGGGAGTTCTTCACCACCAAGAACTTATTGCCGAATTACCTCGAATTTAATGGTTCACAAATCGTACGGAATGGAGACACGAAATAGATGGACTGAATTAACTATCGAGCCCGTTTCTTTTTGTTTGATACGTTTTTTTGAGTGAGTCCGTTAGGGGTCCCGAATGCTTGGAGCTATTCACATTGAATAACAATCTGTCACCATTTTTAAATACTATAAAAGAACTTTTTCACACCGAAATGGATCAGCAGACTTCCGCCTGTTTATACGGGTCTGCGACCACAGACGATTGGGTCGTAGCAAGAAGCGATTTAGACCTATTTGCACATGTACCCGAGGAAAGAATAGATCTATTCGGGGAAAAGATAAAAATATGGAAATCGAAACCGGTGAATCCAATCCTGGATGGGTTTGTTCTTTATTCGTCGGGCAATGTACCTATGGTAAGAGAATTTCACAAATTCGAGAAAGCCACTCGGCTTACACCGAATTTCATCCCGTTGATTGATCTGTGGAAGGTTAAGAATCAATCCGTACATCTTTTTGGCCAAGATATGAAAACATTTGTTCGGGAGATCAGCCGAGAAGAACTAAAAGACTGGGCGATCAAGGATATTGAGAATCATTGGATCCCGCATTTGAGCGCTATAGTTTCGGGTGGTGATACATCATCTGAACGTAAAATTCCTCTATCCACACTTATCTCGATGGCCAGCGGCGTAGCTCAAATGCTGATGCTCGCAAGGAGAAATATTTGTAGTTCTAAGCGAGTGTTATTGCAGTGGCTTTCAGAGGAGCATATCGAAATTAGAGAGAGCATTAATTTGTTTAGAGAAGACTTTGAGAAGTCAGACGATTTAGCCATAACACTCAGCGCTAGGCAGGCCGGGACTTTAGTAATGTTTTGTTTGGATCTTCTTCGTGAGGTAAAGCGCTAACCGACTCGCAGCAATAAGTTCTTATTTTTCCGATTGGTTTATTTCCGACGTTTTACTATCAACCGATTTAACTTTTAAAGACTTTCTTTGAGAAGCAGTTTCTTCCCTCATTTTTTTTGCCACGGAGAATATATCTTTTTTCTCGGTGTGGGGTTTGGGGGTAATATCCACGGTCGCGGTATTCGATTTCATGGGTTGTTTGGGAATGAAGATCGAGCGTTTGATCGGTAAGGTCTTCCCTAGTGGGTCCAGGTGGTGGTTGAAGAGTGGAACAACCTCGGAAAAATCAAAATTGGTCGGAGGTAGAGGAGCTGGGGCGAATTGCATTTTGAAACGCTCAATTCCCTTTTTGTAAGTCAAAGCTACCGCCGCTTCCCCTTTTCCGAAGTTTTTCATTTCATCCGGGGAAACAATAAAGTCCCGTTCTCCAACGCCCTTTTCCGTTTGGCCGGCTTCCTGGTGGACCCCCAATAATCCACTGTTAGTTTTGAAGGAACGAACGTAATACAATTCCGCTTCTTTGGTCCCTAACATCTTGGCCATGTAATCTGCGGTTTCAACCGAAGACACCCGGAAGATGATCTTGGTAGTGGTGTTGTCGATGATCGCTTTTTTGAAGGGCTCCCCGCCCGCGGCCTCGAGGTCGCCCAAACTTTGGTGGCCAAGGTGGCACCCTATCCCCTTTGACCGGATCTTTTCGACAATGTCCACGAAACCCGGATAGGCGATCGAGGCAAATTCGTCCAAGAAAAGGTCGAAAGGAATTCGGTTTGCGTCATCCGAACGGCGCCCGGCCTCCCCCATTAGCCCCATCAGGAAAGCAACGCTGATCTTTTTATATTCGGCGGGATAAAGAAGGGAAGCGGCTCCTAAGTGGAAAATTTTATTTTTTTGGATAATGTCAGAAAGAAGGATATCCGGTTCGGTGGTATTCATCAGCGGTGCCCAGGTTCCAGTTACGAAGGGTGAAAGGAGGGACAAGAGGCCGCTTAAGATCTTCCGACGCTCTTTGGCTTCCATAGCCAGAAGGTTGCCTTTGAAGTATTGGGCTTCCGAGGTATCAGGATGTTTTTCGCAAAGCGCTCGCAATGAATCGAGGCTTTCGATCTCGACGGCGACTAATTGGTAGTAATCGTTGTAGGTGATGATCGGGTATTCCCGAAGGAACAACCGGGTGAAGTTCCCTAAAAATTCTTTTCCCTGGTTGGGGTAGTAGTCATCCTTGCTGTCGTTGCCTAAATAAACTGAAACCTTGGCGATGTTCGCGGCGATATCTGAGTCGGGGACCACTTTGCCGGAAGGATCCGTTTTGAACCAAGCTAATGGGTTGATGCGAAAACTACGATCCGGGAATCGGAGGTCGAAAGGAATGAAGTCCTTTTCTCTACCGGCGTTCTGGACGTAATAGGCGAGCTTGTCGAGTTCCTCGGATTTAGCATCGAAGTTGAAAGAGCCTTTGCCTTGGTGGATTGATTGCCATTTGGCGTTGAGAAAATAACTAGCGCTCTTTCCGCTACCAGATTTCCCCACCACCTGGACGTGTTCGGAAACTTGGGAGGTTGTGATGACGTGGTGATCGTCGAGATAGATTGGATAAAGCCCTTCTTCGCTGTTTGAGGGCTTGCCGTTGAATTTTTTGGTTGGGATCTTGCCAAGAGCAATAAACACCCCGCCGGCCGCAAGCAATGTCAGAAAAATTGAAATTGCTGAGATCAGGAAGCTATTTCCGAAAGTACTGGAAAGATGGTTCGCATAATAAACGATCGGGGAAACAATGGCCGCCCTCTCCCACAAATTTAAACTTTGTTCCTGGGCCAGCCTCCAACCTAGAAGTAGGGCGATGGAAACTACTGCAACGTCGAGAAATGAAAATCCTGACGAGATAATTCCCGCCCCCTCGAGGACTAAAGCCAGGATGGCAAAGACACCGAGGGAATAAAGGACAATACGGTAGTAGCTAACCAGCATTGGTTATTTCTTCCCTTTCTTCTTTTTCGCTGTCTTCTCTTTGGCAGGTTGAACTTTTGAAGACTTGGCGATCACCTTTTCGAGGTGGGAGATAAAAGAATATGCCTCTTTATGAATCACCTGCAACTCTTTGGTTTCAGTTTTGGCCGGGTCCACTTTGGCGGAAAAGACCAAACGACCATTTTCAAATTTTTGGAAATAGGGATATTTGATCATTCCATGTTCCTGGTTCGCAGAAGGTTTGCTGGTTTTGGCGGCGGGTTTTACACCCTTGGACTGTTCTACGAAATAACGAATATCAGCAGGTGTAGCCTTAATGTGGGAATGCTCGATCGCGGTGATTGCTTTGTTTTGATGGTCTTCCGAAATGGCGTCGGAAGAAACAATTTGGGCTAATGAACGCGCCGCGCCTAAAGTGAGGCGATTGTTTTCCAAAGCCGTATAAACCACGGGGTAATCTTTCACACGAAGGATGCTGTAAATGTATTGCTCGGATACACCCAAGAATTTAGCGATATCCGCGGCAGAAATCCCTTCTTCGCGTAGGGCAGAGTAACGAAGTACCTGGTCCCGGCCAGAGAGGTCGGTTCTCCGAACGTTTTCGATGAGCGCCCAAATTTTACAGGTCTGATCATCGGCGTTTGTGAGGATACCAAGAACATTTCGTCCTAATTTTTGAGAAGCATAGGACCGGGTCCAACCCATGACGATTTGAAGTTTTCCTGCAGGACGGATACGGAGTTTGACGGGTTGTTGTTGGCCTTTTGACTCGATAGACGAGGCCATTTCATTGATGTCTTCGGCTATGTCTGTTGAACGGGTGGCAAAAGTTTTGTCCTCGAAGTCGATCCAGTCCATTGGAATCGAGTAAATGAGGTCGTCTCTCCAAGTTGTTTTGAGTTCTTCAAAAGACTTCGCTTGGGCGATAACCGCACCCTCTACCTTATTTGGCTGTTTTAAAGCCGCTTCGATTTTTGAAGATGATGCACTTCCTAGACTTACTGGTTTTGGGGGCATTAGACACTCTCCTTAACTTTTTTTAATTCTTCCATACGGCTTAAAAGCTCTTTAAAAATGTTTTGAAACGTCTCAGCCATCGTTTTGTATTTATCTGCTGAAAAGGCGAATGGCACTAAATCCGATTGGGTGTTATTGACCTCTTCCGTGAAAGGAATCCCGGTGTCGGCCACTAACCCGCTTAATTCATTAAAAGCTTTGCGGTGATAGGCATTGTGTTTTTTGACATTGCCGCGAAGCATGCCCATGACGGCGAAAATAAGATCCGGGCGCCGGCCTTTGGATATCTTCAAGGCCTCGAGTTGTTCTAAGACCCGACCCAAGCCCAACCGCTCAAACTCACCTGGCTTTAAGGGAATGATTATCTGGTTGCTGGCGTAAACGGCCATTTTTGCGAATCTGTCCCAGGCGGGGGGGCAGTCAAAGAGAATAAAGTCATATTGGTTTTCAATAGGTTTGAGTTTTTCCATCATCGTTTCCACCGGTAGGCTGGCCCGGAAAATATCCTCGTCCAAGAATTCATCAGCCTCTTGGCCCAATACCCCCAGGATCTTTCCGTAGTTTCCGTTCTGAGGTGGCGCGTCCGATTCCAGGTCGGCATAGGCTGGCAGAACATGAAAATTTTCGACGAGTTTATAGCGGAAGGCCCGTTTTTCGGTTTTTACGTTTCCGTCATCATCAAAACCCATCCATTGATCGTATTTGTGAATATCGTCACCCTTCTCATTGATCCGAACGTATTCCCGGGCGTAGTAGGGAATGACGTTATCCGAAACATTCCCGCCCCTTAAAACGGCTCCAAGACTTTTTTTCGCGTCTTCGTCCGCGCGAAAGGTGGTACCGCAGGCCAAGTAGTCGCTGGCGTTTTCTTGTGGGTCCATGTCCACCATGAGGACCCGATATTTGGGTTGGCCTTTATCATCCTTAGTGGCGGCGATGGTGGCAGCCAGGTTGACGGAAATAACGGATTTTCCGACACCGCCCTTTTTGTTATAGATCGCGATTTTATGAGCCACTTTTATCACCCCCCTTCGTTATTTCTTGAACGGCTTTTTCTAAATTCTTATTATCCTGATAAGTCTTTTTAATCGTTTCCAAAGGATCGTTTCTTTTGTCATGTTTTTTCAAAAAATCATAATTGGATATTATTTGCTCAACGGGAGCGTTCAGAAATTCTTTTCGCTCTCTTTCTTCCCTATCTTTTTCGATTTTCTTGAGATCTGGACCAGGAGCAATCTCCGGCGATCCTTTGAAAGGTCGCGGTTTCCACCCGTTCTCTATAGCTTTCCAAAACAAGCCTTCGGGATCGGTTAAGTCTTTTGTTTGGTGGACGACTGCAATGGCGTTTTCTAACATTTCCAGGGCTTTTGATTCGTCATCTTTAGATAGGTTTAAGGCTTTGTGGTATGCCTCCTCGATGGTGGCATAAGTAGTATCTGGGCTTTTGAGTTTAAATTTTTCAAAAAGAGAACTAACCAACGGGTGGGTCTCTGGTTTGTTTGTTTTATTATTAGAAGATTTGTTAAGAGTATTGTTATGTCCTACTGGATGGGACACCTTGATGGTTGGTTTAGGACGGTCTGTCCCATTCTCTAGGACACCTGTCCTACCACTTAGGACACCCCCGTTGGAGGAAAGTGTCTCTTGTGGTCTGCCATAATCGCCTAAATGAAAACGAACATTTTCCAGGGCTTTTAAAGCTCTCTTAGGGGGCTCCCAATCATCCGGATAGTGGTTACTTAAAATTTCAGGCGGGGGTGGCATTGGCGGCATTAAAAGCGTGTATTGAGTAGGGTGGGAATGATCACCCGGAACAATGCGTATGAGGCCTATATTTTGCAAATGCTTGGCCCATTCTTGAACGGTGTCGCGGTGAATACCGCAAGCGGCAGCCAGAGTGCGAACACCCACGAAAGTTGAGGAATCCTTTGAGTTTTTGAACCTTGTGAGAACCGTATACAACCAGCCTTTTTCCTTCATTGCCGGGCCGTACATATCAAGAATGAGGTATGGAATCCAGACGTAGGGGAGGCCTACCTCGGATAGGATACTAATCGGTTGATCGACTTCCTGGCCGTATTCCGGCATTCATGCCTCCGGGGCATATTAAAAAGCTATTGACAGCCGGAAGCCCGAGGCTAAAATATCCTCAATGGCTTCACTGTTGGGATCGGCCCCGCGAAGGAAGACCCCGTTGTGAGTGTCCAGAACGCAAAAAAGGGCGAAGCGAACGCACTTCTAGCGTCTGAAAAATTTAGAGCCTATCTGAAACCTTACTAGGGGAGTACAGATCGGCGAAACTCTCAAACCCTGAATCTTGCGAAGGATTCGGGGTTTTTTTATTTAAGAAACTATGTTTTCAATTCTTCCTCTTCCTTTTTCCAAAGGCGTATGTTTGCCCCTTTGAAACGTCCCAATTCGTGCGTTTACAGTGAGGGCATATTTTTACTGGGTTCTTGCGAGGAACCCACTTATGACCGCAACGCAAACAGGTAAGTTCTTGTAGGGCAATATTCACCATAATTAGAGAAAGTCTACTTATACGTATAGGTAGAGTCAAGGAATTTCTTACTTATACGTATAGGTAGGGTTAAAGAACTCTGGCAATCGGCAGGTCGGAAAACCTAGTTGTGTAGGCCGGGGATTTTCGCTCGAAACGAGTAAGCCACCGTTGATTCATTCCAACAGAAGCCATGCGAATGGTTCCCGCCCCTTTTACTTCGTTCAGCTGGTCGATTACGCGCATTAAAACTGGTTTGTGGGAATCTTCCGGTTTCATGAAAAGATTTCCCTGCACGGCGTTCGCCGGCTCAAGCCGGGTAGCCAAGAGTCCAATACGTTTGTAACGGTAGCCTTTCCGATAAAGTTTTTCGACCGCCGCACGGACGTAACCGATAAGAACAGATGTGTTGTTGGTGGCCACCGGCAGTTCGACTTCAACGGCGTCACCATATTGGGGATCGTGATTGAAAGGGTTTGTTTGTACCCAGACGGTTAATTCCTTTACGGCCTGTTTTTCCTGGCGGAGTTTTAAAGCTTCCTCGGAAGCCCTGGTGGCCGCGGCCTCAAGTAATTCTTCAAGGCTTTCGATCAGAACACCAAAGCCTTGGGCTGTGCCGACCATCTTTTTAGGCGGAGGTTGTAGTTCGAGGGTGATACATGAGGTTCCTTTTAGTTCAGATTGAATACGAGCACCCACGACAGTCATCCGGGATCTGACCCAATGTTCCGGGGCGTCCCGAAATTCAAGAGCTGTGGAGATACCGTTTTCTTTGAGCATCCTTTCGTAAGCTTCTCCGACATACCAAATATCCCCCACGTCGGTCCGGGAAAGGGCTTCGTCCAAAAATGGTGATTGGAAGAGGTTTAAAACTCCGCAGGCTTTATCGGATTTCTTGGCGAGTTTATTTGCGATTTTGGAGAGACATTTTGTCGAAGCGATTCCCACGGATACCGGTATTCCGGTCCACCGTTCGACCGTTTCTTTGATTCGGTGGCCGTAATCCCCTAGTTCGCTCACTGGAACACTGGAAAGGCTTAAAAAGCACTCATCGATGGAGTATTTCTCGATCTGGGGTGTGAATTGGGCCAGCACTTCCCTTACCCGCGCGGACATATCCAGGTATAAGGCGTAATTCGAGGAAAAGACAGAGACGGTGTTTTCATTCAATATATTGCGGATGGTATGGGCCGGGGTTCCCATTTGGATCCCGAGGGCCTTTGCCTCATTCGATCTGGCGACGACGCAACCGTCGTTATTGGACAGGACGACCACCGGCCGCCTGGCTAGGCGCGGGTTAAAAAGCCTTTCGCAGGAAACATAGAAGTTGTTGCAATCGACAAGAGCGATGACGCTGTTCATAAATAATTAAAACCTCTAAAGAGGGGTATCAGATAGCGGCCCCCTCAAAATCGGGAGCCTCAGAAGTGAACCTGACGCAAATAATTTTTAAAATTTTCTAAAGTGGATGGAGTACCCACGTTACGACCCCAAAAACACGGATGCCCGATTTCTCATCAATGGGAATAGGTTTGTAATTCGGATTTTCGGGAAGAAGCTGAGGGGTTTTTTTATCGGGGGAAAGACGTTTTACGGTGTTCTCACCGTTGATCGCGGCGATAACGATCTTGCCAGGTGTGGCCGGCAGGGCCCGGTCCACCAAAAGGTAATCTCCGGAGTGGATGCTGGCGCCGATCATGGAATCCCCTCGGGCCATCCAGAGGAAAGAAGCCGCGGGGTGCTTTAAGAGGAGTTTTCCGATGTCGAGGCGGTTTTCACGATAGCTTTCCGGAGGTCCTGGCGCTCCAGCTGGGACAGGAGGCTCGATAAGCGAAAGAATGATGTTTTCTAGGTTAGTGTCGGCGGGGCCGAGGCAAAAGGCTTGCATGAAACAAATCCTCCAAAGGGGTTAAAGGTATACGCTTGTATACACAGATATAACCCTTACTTTGGAGGCGGGTCAAGGAATAAGGACTATGAAGGCTGCATCATCTATAAAAAACAGTGAAAACTATGGATAAAAGTTTAATTTGTTTTAGGGGATGTATCTTCCGGCCCGACCCATTTCTGGAACTTATAACGAGAGTTTAATGAGTTTGAAGATTCCCCAAAGCCAATCGGGACACGTTTACAGCCTCTTTTGCGGAATTGCCAGCCGATACTCGCTTCATGGAACTGGACGCCCCATTTTTTGACGATTAAATCCCTGACTTCTTTCAGGTTCCAATTAGGGGCTTCAAGGCCGAATTCTCGAGGACTAACCACCAGCCAACCCACTACCTCCTCCCATTGTTCTTCAGATAAGGGTGACTTCACCCCCATGATTTTTCTCTTTGCCATTTTTCTCAGAAAGGAAGGGGTTTTCCAAAGTTTTTTCATCATGCGGTTGTGCCTTTGGCGATAATCCCGTCGTCGCCATGTTTTTTTAGACATCTCCGACATTTTTGCCCTGTAAGCAGGATCGGCCCATTTTTGTTTCAGATTCCCGGTAACCGCTTCCCGAATTTTTCCTGTTTTCCAAGCTTTTTTGATTGCCCGAACAAAATTTTTCCTGAATTGGGGATTTTTCCAACGTTTTTTCCCTCTTTCAGAGTTTTTCTTTATTTCATCAGGAGTATGTTTTCGACCAACGTTATTGGTGTTTCCCATGTGGATTTTTGAAAGGAGTTGTTTGGTTTCCGGACTGATAATGGTACGGATTTTAAAGTCCTTTAGATATTCAGCCTGTGTGAGGGAGTGTTTGTAATAAAGATGGGTTCGACTGAGAGATTTGAAGGACTTATGGCAAATTTTGCACTCAATCATTTATTAAATTTCGGCTTGTCGGCTGGGTTGCCGGGCATGGTTTCTTTGTTAAATTTATCCATTTTTTCAGCATAGCTTTTACGGAGGGAAATCACTTGGGGTACTGTCAGCTTGGGTTCGTCACCGAGAAAGTCTGACTGACTCTGGAATCGGGCAAGGTCTTCCCCAACGACTTTTAGGATAAAGGCCGTCTTTGCGTTGAAAATCGCGCCGCGCCAAAAGGGAAAGTCTTTCATATCCCCTCGCTATTTTCTGGGGGTTTTTCCGTTACCTTTATTTCACCCTTTAAAATTTTCCTATTAAAAGACCAAAGATCAAAGGCGATTAAAAGAAACATAGGAACACCAAAAAAAATAGTAAGCGGAATAAAAGCTGTAAAAAAACTAGTGCCTCTGTCTTTTTGAGTAGCAACTATACCAAGGCTTATGAGCAAAAAAATCAGTTCAGTAGTCCAAAAGATAAGGAAAGTGGGTCGTGATACGGAAACTGGTCTGGTTTGTCGAACAGTTGGTGGTTCTTCGTTCGAGACTAGATTGATCTTTTTTATCCGGCCTCCCCTGGTCAAATTTCCAACACCAAAGGTTGTTCGGTTATAAATGCGGTTGTAAATCGCGCGTTTCGGGTTGGTCAATAAACCCATTCCTCTTGGGGCTTTGACACCCAACGAATGGCGAATATATCGCTTCAAAGACATTCGGGCCGATATTCGTTTTTTGAGTGATGGGACCCTAAATCTGAATTTCATTTTTATACCTTTTAATGGAAAAACCGTTTTTTCAAATGTTGGTAAGTCCAGTCGATCTCCCCCTTTGCCAACCAGGAAACCCCGAAGGTCATCAGGGCCAAGGACTCCGGCCAAAAGATGTCCAAGCCTGCACGGCCGGCCACAAAAGCCCAAAGAACGAAAACCGTCATTAAAAGGCCAGCAACGTAAAAGAGGCGGTCTCTCCCTTCTTTGGGAAAATTTAAAAGAGATAGCGGCTTTGCAGGGTTTCTAAAAATTATGAACGAAAATGCGATGAAAGAGATGAATAAAGCGCAGGCGGAAAACAAGTGGATTTGCCCGGTGATGGTCGGATCACCGACCCAAGGAGGGGATGGAAGACATTCAGTCAAACCGGCTTTGTGTGGCGGGTAAGTCGGGAAAAATGCCACACAGAAGGCCGCGATTGCGGCCCAAGCCCCAAGGATCTGGTCCCATTTATGCGAGGGATTGTCGTAACCCCGATAAGTCACCATGAAGACGCTCAAAGAAAAAAGAACCCCGGTGAAGATCGGCCCACCCCCTGAGTAGAAATAAGAACTTATGGAATCCCAAGGCTTAAGCGGTTCCATACTCGCGGTAGGCCTGATGTAGTTGATGCACAAAAGGGTTAGTGGGAGCAGGAACCCCAACGCACCGACTGTCTGCCGGTGGAGATGGCCCGAAATATCGTCCGTCTTTGGCGGCGCAAAGAAGGTCTTGAAGTCAGGGTTTTTACCGGGTTGAGGCATTGAGGCCTACTTTCTTTTTATCATTTCTTCGTAAAAGCATTTTACTGACTACTGAAGCCACGGTGTTGTCATATCCAGCATCGGAAAGGTTCGTCAGTTTTTCGTAGATTTTATTTTCATCCCAGATTTCCCAATCTATATTTTTTTTGAAATGGTCGTTGAGTTCTTTTCGACTTTTTTCCGCAATCTTACCAGCCACAAGAAGCAGTTTGACCTTAGGATTTGGTTGGCAGGATTCCGTATTGAGCAATTGTTGAACTAATCGGTTTTTGATAACAGGGAAAAGACCTTTTTCCGTGAACAATTTGAACCGGTTGCCAAACTTTGGATTTTTTCCATTAAAAGCGGAAATATTGACTCCGCCGGAATCCAAATAGGACTTACATTCCACGATCAAAAGTTCGTTGGTGCCTCCCTTATATGCCACAAGGTCGATTTCCCAGCGTGGGCTGGAATTACGGCCAATTAGCTTTTTTTCGGCGGGTGTTAATTCAACCTTGAAGGAAGGGCGGGTCCAGAACCCATCTTGCTCTAGAAGGCTGGCGACAACGTTTTCGAAAGAGTCCATTTCAATCCTTTTTTGCGAGTTTGGCTTGCATCTTATCAGCCGGGTAGGGCTTCAAAAGGGGTAGGAGGATCCCCGCATCCGGGATATTGGGATCCACCCAGGCATCGTAGTTTTTGGGTTCCAAGATAACTGGCATACGGTCATGAATTTTTGCCATGAGGTCGTTTGGGCTTGTCGTGATAACGGAATAGTATTCGATTTCTTCCTTTCTCGGGACGTACTTAGGGTTGATCTTCAATTTCTTTTCGATGGTTTTGTCGTCTTCGATATTCATGTTCCATTTCCCCCAAATACCGGCAAAGGCGAATGACTCCTCCGATTTTAGGCCAATCTGCCAGGGTTGCTTCTTCTTTTCACCAATGTCTTTCCATTCGATAAAAGCGGGAAAAACAGGGACCAAAATGCGTCCATTCTGGAAGGGCCCCTTGAAGGTTTTCTTTTCGGTGATGGTTTCAGACTTGGCGTTAAAAAGGTGATTCCGGATAAGCTTCTTTTTCTGGAAGTCAAAAAAGGGCATTCCCCAGGTCATCAGTTGGATTATCCGCTCCCCGGTCGGAGGATCCACCAAGACCACTTGGACTTGGTTGGAGGGTCGGATTTTATCCTTGGGATCCCAGACGGCTTTGGGCGGCTCTGCTTTGAAGGTTTTGGCGATTTCCTTCATGGAGAGGTTTAGCTGGTAGCAGACGCACATATAACGCCTCCAAAATCATGGGTCTTCTAACTCGCTAGTCAGTTTAATCATAACTTTTTTGGATGGTTTGGGCATACCAGCAAACCACCGAAAACCAAAATGCCCTGCTAAAAAGGGGATTTCCGTTGTTTTTATTTTCCCCGGGAATATACCGTATACACTCATGCCAACAACCTTTAGAAAGGCATTGGACGCGGTTAACATTTTTTCTCCTAACGCATCAACAAAGAATTTTGTTTGGGTTTCGGCATATTTAAAACAATCATCTTGGCTGGCGTAACTCAAAATATTTTGAACCCTGTCGATAAGTTTTAAACCGAAAGGTGTTTTCTGAAGAAAATGATTATCAAACCTAAAACCAACAACCCCATATTTTATTGAAGAATTTTTTTGTAGTTGACCACATGCGTCATGAAATTTTGACTCAATTTGGTCCAAAGAATGTACCCGCTTAACCTCAATTCCCAATTTGTAATCCTTTAAGTCATATACAACATCGCTTCCTTGAAAGGAAATAATGTCTGGATTTTTTACGTGTGTTGCAAAATAAAACTCTGATTCGGTATCTCGTCCGAAGGAATTTTTATACGGGCCTTCCCCTTGAAGGATTTCGTTATGTAAAAAAATTGGGCCAAACATTGATTCACGGAGTTTTACCAAGAAAGGCGTTTCTTTCCGATTAGGAAACTTTTTGTGGATTTGAATTAAAAGATCCGATTTTTGGTGGGCTTCGAGGACTAGAAGGAGTTCGTTGGGATTGGATTTGCCTTCCCTATTTGCTTTGACCGTGGTTTCTATTACATCCAAATATTTATAAATACGTGGAAGCTTTTTAATATCCGGAATAAGAGACTCGACCCACTTAACTGCAGGTTTATATTCCTCAAGAATTTGTTCAATAGAACGTTCTTGAAAAATCATTCGCTGACTTCGGAAACAGCCTCTACATACTTACAAAAGTCACATTCCGGATTGGATTTGGGGATCTTCTTTGAGTCCAGGCATTTTCTCGCTTTCACTATGGTTGGTTCAACCCAATCGGAGTTGCCTTTATATGGTATTACCGAAATGTCGAATTCGAGCTTGGAATTGAAGGCCGGTCGATCGGTTTTACCATTGCAGTAAACAAAGTAGCCGGTCGAGGATACTTTGAAACCGTTATTCCGGAAAAGCCATTGATAGACCTCCATCTGGCGCTTGTAGCCGTCTTGCCAATCCGCTTCGATTCCCACTTCCCCGTTTTTGGACGTGGCTTTGTAATCAGCGATTATTAGCTCGCCGTTGGGCTTGGCCCATACGTCGTCAACCCCACCTGTAACCATGAAATTAGTGGCCTTGTGGTGAAAAGAAACACCGCGGCGTAGGGAATCCCGCCACTCGTCTAGCTTTTCATGTTGGAAAGGAACTGCGTCGATCTTGTTGGATTTCATCAATGGGTGGGGTTGTTGTTTCTTGCGGTAGTCGTCGAATTCTTTTTTGAGAAGGGTGTCCACGGCAGAGTTGAGGCTAAAAGGGTATCCGGGGGGCTGGCCAACGCCCAAACGGCGGTCCTGGTAGAAACACCTGGGACATGAGATAAAGAGGTCGATCTTGGACCGGGAAAGGCGAAAAGGCTCTTTACTCTTGGGGTCGAAAAGGTTGCGGGTGCGTTTGGCGGAGTAGTATTTGCTCAAGCTCGCCCTTTCGTTTATATAAAAATAGTAATGTATTTATGATTTCACAATGATTTTCATTATTCGAAAGAAATAATTTTAAGGAACTTTTAAAAACCAACCCCGCAGTATTGTTTTAAGCTTAAGAAAAGCTGGGTCTGTACAATGTACAAAATCGGTTTCTTCAGCGAGTTGTCGAAATAATGCAGAGGATTTGCGCGTTCTTGTTTCACGCCGAACTTTTTCAAGGGCTTCTTTTGGTTTTAAGGGCTTTTGGTTTCCCGAAGGCCACATTCCTTCTTCTTTCATCCATTCACGCAATGATTTTGGCTGATTCTCCCAACCTAAAAAGTTATCAAGTCTTGGAGATTGATTCCATATCCAAATTTCTAATTCCGGTAATACGGTAACGACTTCCGCCCTATTATTCCAACCATTTACGGATAATCGGTGTCGTAGATCGTTTTCAACATCCTCTGCTGTTTTCGGTTCTTGGCCGGAACCCTCGTGGTCGAAAATAACTAAAGCTTTGTCAGCTTCAAGAAGATAAGCCCTTAATACGTCAGGCGAATCATGAAAACAACCCGGGTCATGACGGGCGTACTTAATTATTTCAAACTTTATCTCTCGTATTCCTAAATCTCTAAACCGCGAAGTTAACAAACCCTCTAAGGCTTGTAGGTAATCGCCATCAGGAACTAAAACAATAAGATCGAGATCGGCCATTATTCCAAAACACCAGAGGCAAACATGGTCCCAAGATCGACACCCTTTTGCCAATTCTTCAACTTTGGATGCTCATCTCCTCGTACAATATCGGTGGCCCCATCTTTTTTTGCAAAACAAAGTATTTGTTCCGGTACCGCCAATGACAAAAATACAGGCGAATGACTTGCACAAAGAATTTGGCTGTCATAAGTGGATGACAATGATTGAAAAACCGCTTCAGCGGCCTTTGGATGAATTCCGTTTTCCGGTTCTTCAACAAGATAAATATGGCCCGGTTCATCAAGATAAGCAATTAAGGTTAAAGCTAGGAGACGCAATGTCCCATCAGAAACAGTCCAAGATGGGGCACGAAATCCTGTATTGTAAACAACCTGTAGGTATCTGTGCTTATCCTCTGGTCTTTCAATTGTTTCAATATCCTTAATGTCGGGCAAAGCTGTACGTATGTGTGCAATCCACTCCTTGAACCGTTTTGGATTTCTAATTTTAAGATCTTCAATAGGCCAAGGAAGATTTGAACCATCAGGTTGAAATTGACGTGGGGTTCCAGGCGGAGCAGGATTTCGCATCGCCTCACTATTTAGAACTAAGTGTTGTAATCCCTCCATCAAAGT
>CAYXYA010000013.1:0-15092 GCA_964469185.1 uncultured bacterium
ATTCCGAGGAGCAAAGCCGATAGGCTTGGTTTGCGACGTGGGAATCTCAGGTTTTTGACTGAGATTGCGACGGCCCAAATCGCCCCGATTGGGGCTGGGCCTCGCAATGACGACGCGAATTAAAACAGTAAATTTAAAGAATTATTTTTTATCGGTGTTTGCTTCCGCGGTAGCTCGCGAAGCTGGTGGGCGTTTCCCATAAGGTGATCTCGTGCAAATTCACTTTTTCTTTGCGAATGGCCGGTTCTAACCTTTTCCACATGACCAAAAGCAGGTTTTCCACAGTGGTTTGAAGTTTGGGATCATTCTTGAATGGCTCCACTTCTTTATTGATGAAGCGATGGTCGAAACGTTGAAAGATATCGTTCTGAAGGATGTCCTTCAATACTTTGAAATCCATGACAAAACCGGTGTTGGGATCGACAGCGCCTTTCACCGTGACCCGCAGGCGGTAAGAATGGCCATGGGGATAGTCCTTCGCTTTCGGATCGTCCTTGCGGTATCCCGCGCATTTTTTGAAGATCTGAAGATTCTTGGTCCTGTCCCATTTTGGATTGTGAAGGTAGTGGGCGGCTTCGAAAGTGATCTCTTTTGTGATTTCAACCAAAGCTTTTGACATAAAACGAAACCTCTTTCACCACAGAGTTCTCAGAGCGCTCAGAGTACGGCTTTAACATTTCGGTTCAAACTAAATTCTTAAGATTTCCCTGAGACCTCTGAGTCTCTGTGGTTCAAATCTATTTTTCGTTGAATTTTTGGGCGATGGGAATACGGCGGCCCATGCCGAAGGCTTTCCCTGTAACTTTCAGCCCCGGGGCCATTTGACGGCGTTTATACTCGTTCTGGTTGATCTTCTTTACGATGTCTTTCACCACCGCGGCCTCAAATCCCGCTTTGACGATCTTATCCGGCGGCTGATTCTCCTCCACATATAAACGAAGGATCGCGTCCAAAGTCTCATAAGGGGGAAGGGAATCCTGGTCCTTCTGATCGGGCCGTAGTTCCGCTGAAGGCGGTTTGGTCAGCGTGGCTTTCGGAATGATCTCCTTCTCACGATTGATGTGTTTAGCTAATTGATACACCATGACTTTCGGCACGTCCGAGATCACCGCCAATCCGCCGCACATGTCCCCGTAAAGGGTGCAATAACCCACTGCGATCTCGCTTTTGTTGCCGGTGGAAAGCACCAATCGGTGGAATTTATTCGAAAGGGCCATCAAGACTAGGCCCCTCAGACGGGCTTGCATGTTTTCCTCGGTAGTATCCTGCGGTTTGCCTTCAAAAATGGGTTTCAAGTCCTTGAGCGCTTCTTCGAACAAGGGCGAGATGGGGATCTCCTTGAACTCGATGCCGAGGGTTTTCGCCAATTGACGGGAATCTTCAATTGAAGCTTTCGAGGAAAAGGGCGAGGGCATCGTGACGCCCATCACGTTCTCTTTTCCCAAGGCCTGGGTAGCGATGACGGCGACCAGAGCCGAATCGATACCGCCCGATAGGCCGATCAATACTTTCTCGAAGCCGCATTTGCGGACGTAATCATGTGTGCCGAGGATGAGGGCTTGATGGATGGTCTCGATGTCGCTGATCTTGGAAGGCGGGTCCTTCGCGACCGGATGTTTGGTATCGAAGATCAAAAAGTCCTCTTCAAAACCTCTGGCCAACTGCAAAAGTTCCCCCGACGCGTCCATGACCATGCTGTATCCGTCGAAAATGAGTTCATCGTTGCCGCCCACCAGATCGCAATAAATGACGGGGGCTTTGGTCTTCATCGTCGCGGATTTCAATAATTTCTGCCGGACCGAGAGCTTCGCTACATGAAAAGGCGAGGCCGACAGGTTCAGGATGACATCGGGTTTGTGTTTGGCGAGCTCTTGCACGGGATCGTAATGGTAAAGCCGTTCCGTGAAAACGCCCTCGACCTTCCAGATATCCTCGCAAATGGTGACGCCGATCTTGAGTCCGCCGTATTCCAAGAGCGGTTCGGGTTTATTCGAGGGGGCGAAATACCGGGCTTCGTCGAAAACATCGTAATTCGGCAGGAGAGCCTTCTTATAGGTATAGAGGATCTGACCGTCTTTCACCGCGACCGCCGCGTTGAATAGGGGGTTGCCGGGTTCCTTATTCTCAAGGATGGTTCCCACGACCGCCAGGATTCCCTGGGCGCCTTGGGCGACTTTCAGGAGAGTTCTCTGAGCTTCCTCGAAAAAAGTAGGGCGGTCGAGCAGGTCCCGCGGGGGATAACCGGTCAGGGTCAATTCTGGAAAAAGGGCCAGCTCACAGCCGGAGTCCTTCGCTTTCTTTAAATAAGAAAGCACTTTGGCCGCGTTGCCGTCGAAATCGCCGACGGTCGTATTGATCTGGCAAACCGCGATCTTCAAGGAAAGCCTTTCGGGAATAAAGTCCCGGTAGTGTAAAGTTAAAGCCCGGTGATGTCAAAAGGAGGTCCCGATGGTGATCGGCGTGATCGCGGATACCAAAGAAATCTTATCGCCCGCGCAAATGAAGGCGCTTCGAACGGCCTTTAAGGGCGTGGATGCCGTTCTGCACGCGGGTCCCATCGGCGACACCAAGGTCATCGACCAACTGAAACTCATCGCGCCTACCCACGCGGTCTGCGGCAACGCCGAGAACTTCGAGGTCCGCGGTGAACTTTACGTCCGCCTGTTGTGGCGGGTCGGAGGGCTCAAGATCGGGCTCGTCCATGGTTACGGGAAGCCGGTGCATCTCAAAGCCTGGCTGCTCAAACAGTTCGAGGACGATCCGGCGGACATCATCGTTTACGGCAACAACTTCGAGCCGACCGCGCGTAAAGTAGGAACAACTTACTTCTTTAATCCCGGTTCTTTTTCCGGCAGGCTTCCTGAAGGATCCCGAGGCGCCCTGGGCCCGTCGCGAGTGGGTTTATTGTTCATTCAGGGCAAAAAAGTGGATGGGCAAGCGGGGATCAAAATCAACCCTTGATGCTCCGCCGCATCCAATTTTATTTTTTTAGGAAGGTTTAGATCAGAATGAAATGGCGTTTCCTTTCCTCTTCCGCGGTTCCGTATTCCCAAGGCCAGATGGCCTTCGACGCGGAACTGTTCAAAAATTTTGAAAAAGACCAAGCGCCCATCCTCCGATTTTTTTATTTCAATAAACCCACACTAACGTTAGGCCGACTGGAAGCGCGGCGGCTTCAACTCGACAAACTTTCATTCCCCTATGAGATCCGTCCCACGGGCGGACGGGCGGTCCTTCACGGTGATGGAGACCTTTGCTACGCGATTGTAGCTCCTAAAAGTGATCCGCTCGTCGGTGGAGACCTCATTTCCAGCTACTGCAAGATCAGCAAGCTTTTAGCGAAAGGGATCCAAAGTTTGGGCCGAAAGGTGGAGATGACCACCGAGAAGCATCTAGGCTTGGGGGATCCGCATTGTTTTTCCGCGCCTTCCCAGGCCGAACTAACCCTCAATGGGAAAAAGGTGGCGGGCGGTGCTCAAGCTCGTCAGGGAGATATTTTTTTACAGCAGGGAGTCGTTCTTTTGTCCGTGGCTGAAGAGTGGAAAAGAATTTTTCCTTCCTCCAGCGTCGAGAACATGACCGGACTCAATGACGCAGAGGGAATGCCTCCCATTACGCGTGAACAACTGGAGTTGGCGCTCAAAAGGGGATTGGAACAGGCGGGCGCTCGATTTGGATGACAGTTCTGTTTAGTGAAGATAATGATTTCACCCTCACCCCGCCCTCTCCCCTCGAGGGAGAGGGGGAACATAGCAAAGGCCTTGTTTTAGTTTCCCTCGCCCCTTGGGGGAGAAGGTAGGGTGAGGGGTGTAGTTAATCTTCATATTTTTTTGGAATCAAAACGAAGCGTCTCTTAGATTTTAAAAGCCTTGAACTTTTCGGACCTATCCTCGAATCTATAGTCCATTCTTTTCGAAAGGTTGACCTCGTGAAACAGTTCGACGTGCTCATCGTGGGCGGCGGTCCAGGCGGCTATCGGTCGGCCCAGCTCTTGGCGGCGCAGGGCAAGTCGGTGGCCCTGTTCGAGAAGAAAAAACTTGGAGGCTCCTGCCTTCAGGTCGGCTGTATCCCCACGAAACTCCTCCAGTCCGCGGCCACCCGCTATTTCACCCTGGCGAAAGAAGGCAAGGCCTGGGGCATCGAGGCCGATAACATCCGTCTCAACTTTCAAACGCTGGTCGATCGCACTCAAAAGACCCTGACAGTTCTTGAGAAGGGCATTCAATCCATGCTCGCGACCGCCAAGGTGGAAGTCATCCAAGGCCAAGCAGAGGTCCAAAGCGACACTCACGTGAAGTGCAATGGGGAGGAATACCAAGGCAAGGCGCTCATTCTGGCGACGGGTTCCCGGCCCCGGACCTTGGCCGCTTTTCCCATCGGCGGGAATGTTGTTACCAGTGATGAACTCCTGTCGAAACCCCAACTTCCCAAGTCCCTTCTGATCGTGGGAGCGGGAGTGATCGGGCTGGAGTTCGCCTGTCTTTACGCCCAATTGGGAGTGAAGGTGCGTGTGGGCGATGTGATGCCGAAGATCCTGCCGAATATGGACGAAGAGTTGGGCCAACTGTTATTGAATTCCCTCCGCAAGCTGGGCGTGGAAGTCGAACTGGGCGTTCCCGATCTGAAAGCCAAGGGTGAGGAAGTAATCCTCGTGGCAGTGGGCCGTGCGCCGAATTCCGACCTAGCGGGCATCCCTTATCTGGGACTCAAAATAAACGGCGGCAAGATCGAAACCGACGGCTATATGCAATCTTCCGTGAAAGGCGTTTACGCCCTCGGCGACCTGACCGGGAATTATCCTTACGCGCACACGGCTTACGAGCACGCGAGAATAGCGTCAGGACACATCCAATCCGGCGCGTCAGCGGAAACGATGAATGACGGCAAAGTTCCTCATGTGATATTCACGACGCCGGAGATCGCCGCGGTCGGTTGGAGCGAAACGGAAGCGAAGGCGAAGTTCAAGAACGTGAAGGTCCAAAAAAATAATTTCGCGGCCAACAGCAAAGCCCGCATCCTGGGCGAGATACAGGGCTGGAGCAAGATCGTGTACGACGGAGATACGGGGCGGATATTAGGGGTTCAGATCGCGGGGCCTGAAGCGACGGACCTGATCGGCGAGGCTTGTGTGTTAGTGACCCAAAAGATCACGATGGACCAACTAGATAAAGTGCTTCACCCTCATCCAACCCTCAACGAAATATTCGGTTTTCATTAAAGGACCAACATAAAACCGGTTGTAGGGGCGACATTCATGACGCCCGGGCGCGATAAATCGCGCCCCTACACGGCCTAAGATTTAAACCGTTGTTCCTGCAAGTCTCCAGGCCTACAATAAGCGTCCGAGGTTTTTCATGCGTTCATTATTCTTAACGTTTATATTTTGCATTGTCGCCGGCGCGGCGTTCGCGGACCGTCCTTTGAATGTCGTTTACAAAAAAACGACGGCGCGGAACTTCAAAGGCCAGTGGGCTAAACATCCTCATCAGGTCTATACCACCGTTAAAACCCACCCCGGCTCTTCCACACAAACCCAAAAGATCTCTTACGCCACAAAGGACGATGTTTCCAAGTACCGCTTTTTTCATCCCCATCTCGTCTACAAGAATTTTTGGGGCTATTTTTTCCCGCCAGGCACTAAGGCCGTTCCCAATAACGGCGCGGTCATTTTCAAATCACCCAATGGTTATATGGCGGGTGGCCAGAAGTAACTTCTTCCGCTTTGCCCGCGCCCACTACGCCATGTCCACCAACTGATGATCAGGACACTTTTTGATCGTGTAATCCTTGTCCCAGGACGTCTTGAACAAGACCACTGGGCGGTTCAAACGATCCCTGGTCTTCAAGATGGCGACCGGCGCGTCAAAGGTGTCGGGATTCCCGATGAGCCAGGCGCTGCATTGGAACGGCAAGAGTTCCAGGTCCGTTTCAACGCCGTATTCAGCCTTCAAACGATATTGCAAGACGTCGAACTGCAGACGGCCCACCGCCGCCACGAAAAATTCCAACTCATCCCAGCTTTTGAGCATCTGCACGGTGCCCTCATCCGTCATCTGTTGAACGCCCTTGTCGAACGATTTGCGTTTGCCCACGTCCTTGGGGCGAACCCGCGCGAAAATTTCCGGCTGGAAAGAGGGAAGGGGTTTGAAGTTGAACCCACCCTCGAGCGAGATGGTATCGCCAATGGCGAAAAGACCTGGATTAATGACGCCCACCACGTCGCCGGGGTAGGCTAGGTCCACCGTGTTGCGGTCGGAGGCCAGCATGGAATGGGGGCGCGACAGGCGCAGTTCGCGGTTGAGACGGTGGTGTTTGACGACCAGGTCGCGCTCAAAACGGCCGGAGCAAACCCGTAAGAAAGCTGTGCTGTCGCGATGTTTGGGGTTCATGTTGGCCTGGAGTTTGAAAACGTAAGCGCTGAAAGGCGTCTCGATGGGGTCGATGATGATCTCCCCATCTTTTGTGTCCGCTAAACGGGGGCCGGGCGAAGGCGCCATGTCCACGAAGGCGTCAAAGAAGGGCTCGACGCCAAAGTTGGTCAGGGCGGAAGCGAAAAAAACCGGAGTGACTTTACCTTTCAAGAATTCCGCGTGGCTGTAGGGATTTCCGGCGACCTCGATGAGTTCCAGGTCGTGCTGGAGTTTGTCCCAAAGTTCCTCAGAAACATGTGTCTTCAAATCGGAATCGTCGAGAGATATTTTTTCGATCGAAGCCTTGGCCGCGCCGCCCACGGATTTTTTCGCGAAGAGGATGAGTTGTTTGGTGGCGCGTTCGACCACGCCCACGAATTCCCGTCCGGAACCGACCGGCCAGTTGATGGCGGAAGAGTGGATACCCAATACCTGCTCGACTTCCTGCATCAGGTCCAATGGGTCGCGGCCCGGCAGGTCCATCTTGTTCATGAAGGTCATGACCGGAATGCCGCGAAGACGGCAAACCTCGAATAATTTACGGGTCTGGGTCTCCACGCCTTTGGCGGCGTCGATCACCATGATGGCGCAGTCGGCGGCGGTGAGGGTGCGGTAGGTGTCCTCGGAAAAGTCCTGATGGCCTGGGGTGTCCAGCACGTTGATGATGGCGTTCTTATAGGGGAATTGCATGGCCGAGGCGGTGATGGAGATACCCCTTTCCTGCTCCATGCCCATCCAGTCGGAGATGGCCACCTTGCCGCCCTTGCGGCCCCGCACCATGCCGGCGGTCTGGATCATGCCGGAATAAAGCAAAAGTTTTTCCGTGAGCGTGGTTTTACCCGCGTCGGGGTGGCTGATGATGGCGAAGGTTCGGCGCTTCGCCACGGCGTTTTTGATTTCATTTGTCAGAGTTGAGTCCATAGGGCGCGCATTGTAGCAAATTTCAATTGAAAGCTAGAAAGGCATTTCCGCCAAAACCGCCTTTTGTTTCAGGGCTTTTCATGGCGTCTATTTTCGACCGGTTTCAACGACAAGTTGAAATGACGAAAGACACCCCGCGAATGGGTGAGGACGGCCCCCGCGATAAAGGTCAGGACGATCAAGTGGTTGGTGGGGGAAACGGCGGCATTTTTTCCGTCGTAAAGGGATCCGGAACCTTCGGACCAATGCCAGGGAAAGATTTTTCCTTTGGGATGGGGCAGATGGAAGCCCCAAAACTGATTGGCGATCGCGGGTCCATGGTCCAGAAGATCGGGAAGGATTGATCCCAAGAAGAGCCACAAGAAAAGAAGGTGGAACTCCCGACGAATGAGAATTAACCACCCTGCCAACAACGAGAGCGATAAAGGAACATCCCAATCGCCGCCCAGCCCCAGAGGATAAAGGTGTTTCAATCCGTCGAGCACGCCGTGGGAAAGGAAAGCCAGGATAAAAGCTAGGGCGGCGATCCAACCCCGGTTTTGCCGGGAGGGATCGCCGCTCATCTTGGAGGCCACCACATGACCGATGCCGATGGCGGCCGCGGTGTGAAAGAGGATGTTCATTTGTTTTCCTTGCCCAGGGGCTTTTGTCCCACCTGGTACCAGTCGACCTTTCGTGTCACGTACATGGCTGTGGCCAGCACGCTGAACAATCCCAAGGCACCCAAAAGCAGAGCGTAATCCTCTAACTGCAAGAGCACGAAGAGATTCCCGTATAAGGTCGCCATGAGGAACCCGATGACGCGCGCTCTTTTCCAATCGCACAAAACGCTCCGGCTGTAGGCAGTGATCATTCCGACGATCCCCAGGCAGGCGAGAGTGTAAGCGGCAGTAAAGGGCAAATACTCGGAAAGAGATAAAAGCAAAAGGTAAAAAAGGATAATGGCGAATCCCACCAGGATGTACTGGATGTAATGGATCCGCAAGCCCGACAGGATTTCGAACAAAAAGAACACGCCGAAGGTTAAAAGGATGTAGAGGATACCGTACTTCGCTGACCGGGTGTTTTTTTGGTAGGAATCAACCGGAAGAACCAGGCCCACACCGAACGCTGTTTTTTGTAGATCTTCCCAAGACACCTGAGAGTTTTGCCATTGTTGTGGAAAACTACGGCTCATGTAGAAGACCTGCCAATCGGCGGTGAACCCTTTTTCACTGACCTTTCGTTCCTTGGGCAAGAAATTTCCCTGGAAACTGGGGGAATTCCAAGCCGACTCCACGTGCACGGTGGTGATCTTACCGACAGGAATAAATTCCAAGCGTTGACTACCGTTGAGCTTTAAGTCGTAGGCATAGCTAAGGGATCTTTGGTCCGGCGAAAGGGGAACGGATGCGAAAAGCCCGGTAGGTAGAGCCAAAAGGCCGTTCGTGCCCGGTTGGAATACGGTTTTGTGGCCGTTCCAATCCAACTGGATATTTTCCTGGATGCCCCTTAGATCCGAAATGCCCACCGCGACGAAGGCCTGGTTCCATAGAATATCTTTTGAAGAAATACCTAGAGAGGCGGAAGTGGGAAGATTGAACGTGCCCTTTGTGGCCAATTGAAGTTTATAAAGCACCACATTAAAAATACCCCGATAACGTATTTCCGGATCCGCCTGGGCCTTCATGCCGAGTTCTTCGGGCAGAAAGTGCAGATAGCGCACGGACCGACGGAGGATCCCTTTGGAATCTTTGTCAAAAACTTGGTAAGGGATGGTGAGAACGGGACCAGAGAGAGTTTGACGCCCGCCCCACTTGTCGCTGACATCCCCGACCGCCTCGTCCCGGCTTTCCTGCCGATCGGTGATGAGTCCCGTCACCATGGACTGTGGAATGAGAAGCAGCAGCATGATCACGCAAACAACCGCCACCTTGACCATGACGGAGTTTTTTTCCAAGAACGGCACTCTTCGGCTTTCCATAAAAATTCCTTTCCCTACTTTTATAGGTATAGGAATACGCCTCTAGTGTGAAGAAGTCGTGAAGGATTCGTGAAAAAACGATGAAAAAGCTAGGTGAGTGGCTGGAGTGGAAAACTCAAGATAGCCCGGGCACCTCCTTCGGGACGGTTCTCCAGCGTGATCGCGCCGCCGTGCAGGGAAGCGACTTCCTTGACCAAACTCAGGCCCAATCCCGAACTCTTGCGGCCCGTGTCCGGCCGTTGAAGCGAATAGAACTTTTCAAATACCCGGTCCAGCGCAAAGGATGGAATACCCGGACCGCTATCCTCCACCCGGATTTCGATCATCTTTCCCTGGTTTTGAGCGGAAACGAGGATCTTGCTTTTGGGTGGGGAAAATTCCAGGGCGTTTTGGAGGAGGTTGGCCAGGGCTTGGCGCATCAGAAAGGGGTCGCCTTCCACGGGAAGACCGGTGGGAATACGCGTGAGTATGGAAATTTTTTGGGCGCGGGACTTAGCCTGGAAACTTTCCACCACTTCTTCTATCAAATGAGGAAGGTCGACCGCCTCGATGTTTTCCAAACTCCGCCGGCTTTCCACTGAAGAAAGCAGGAGTAGGCGGTCGACGATGTCTTGAATGCGGGCGGTTTCGGATTGGATATTCTTCAGGAATTTCCGCCGTTCCGTCGGCGGCATTTTTTCCTCCAACAACTCGGCGGCTCCCCGAATGGCTGAAAGAGGACTCTTCAACTCGTGGGTGAGAAGCTGGACATATTCTTCGACGTATTTCTTCCCTTCCAACGCTTCCCGCATGTTCTCAAAAGCCCGCCCCAGGTCGCCCATTTCATTTTGTCCCAGGTCCGGCAGGGCCGCTCGGCGCCCATCCTTTACGCCGTTGGCATATTCGATCAGTTTTTTTACCGGGCGGGCGATCCAGAGGGAAACACCCAGGGTCATGGCCAGGATCGAGAAAAAAATGATCAAGGAAGTGAAGAGGGCTTTTCGCCGGGCGGTTTGGATGAAAAGGTTCACGGAATCGGACGGTTTTCCCACGCTCACGACGCCTAAAATTTTCCCCTTCTGAAGAATTGGCGCGGCCACGTAAAGGGTGCTGGAATTGGGATCCTCCTGGTTTTTTCGGGTCGCCCTGGCGCCATACCGGCCCTTCAAACACAGGTACACGTCATTCCACCGGGAGTAGTCCTTGCCCAGGTCCCGGCCGTCATCCGAATCGAAAATGACCTTTCCCTTGTCGTCGGTCACGTAGACCCTCAGCTTCACAGTGGTCTTTTCCATGCCGTAAACCTGGGCGGAGAATTTCTGGTCCTTGATGGCCGCTAAAGAAGCCGCCAGGTCTTTGGTGTCGACCCGTCCGTTGGAGACCTTTTTTTCCAATTGGGCTGAAAGCAGACGAGAGGTGTCGATGAGGGTTTCTTCCAAGGCTTCCAAGTAGCGGGGCCGTAGGTCCTTCAGTAGAGAATGAGCTTGAAGGTAAAAGCCGATGGTCAAGAAGACGAGGAAAGCCAGAAGAATCCGCCAAGTGATCTTCACGCGTCAACCTTGAGGGAATAGCCAAAGCCCCGATGCGTTTGGATAGGATTCTTCCCGGTCTTGGTTTTGCGTAATTTACCGCGCAGCGATTTTACATGGGCGTCCACCGTACGGGCTTGGCTGGACTCGGGAGATTCCCAGGCCATCTCCATGATCTTCTCCCGGCTGTAAACTTGTCCGGGCCGGTAAAGAAGGATCTTTAGGATGGAGTACTCGTTGCGGGTGAGTGCGAGTGTTTTTCCGTGGTAGTAAACGCATTTTTTGGATTCATCTATCTGGAAGGGACCTTGGGAGGCCTGGATGGAAGCCTTTTTCTCCGGACCCGTTCGGCGTAGGATGGCCTTGATACGTGCCGTTAGCTCTCTTGGGCTGAAGGGCTTCACCAGATAATCGTCAGCGCCGATCTCCAGGCCGACGACTTTGTCCATTTCGCCGGACCGGGCTGTGAGAAAGATCACCGGCACTTCGCTGGTCTTCCGAATTTCCCGGCAGATCTCTACGCCGTTGGCGTCAGGCAGGCTGATATCCAGGATAATGAGTTGGATCTTCCCCTTGGCCCACTCGGCCAGTCCTTCACGGCCGGTGATCTTCCAGATGGGATCAAAACCCTCGGTTGAAAGGGCAAAGATTATATTTTCCGCGATGGCGGGTTCATCTTCGATGATCAGGATTTTTGGGCGCATGGGAATTTGTCTCCGGCACAGTGAAATAGAGCTTTAAAAGCCGATTCCACTTGGGTTATTGTATCTCCGGCTTTGAAATTCTATTGAAGGATTTTCATGCGCGATACCTTTTGCCTGGATTGGGACCAAAAACACGGCGCCAAACTGGTGGATTTCCACGGTTGGCGGATGCCGGTCTCGTACGACAAGGGGATTCTTTTCGAGCATGAAGCGACCCGTACCAGCGCGGGGCTTTTCAACATCAGTCACATGGGCCGTCTTCGGATCTCCGGTCCGCAAGCCTACAAATTCTCCAACTATGCTTTCACCAACGACCTAACCAAGGCCGCCATCGGCAGCGCTCTTTACGGTTTTCTCCTCAACGACAAGGGCGGGATCATCGATGACGTCATCATCTATAAAGAATCCAACGATAGCTTTCTCTGGATCATCAACGCGGGCGGCCGTGAGACCGACGTGGAGCATTTGACCCGTCTTTCGGCCGGAAAAGACCTGAAAATCGACGTTCTTTCCGATAAAACCGCCCTCTTAGCTTTGCAAGGACCCAAAGCCGACGCGGTCTTGGCACGATTGGTCAAGGATGTGGACCTGACCAAGATCCCTTATTTCGGTTTTGGCCGGGGAACCCTTTTAGGGAAATCCGCTTTCATCATGGCGACCGGCTACACGGGCGAGGATGGTTACGAACTGATGATTCCGGTCGAGGCCGCGCCTCAAGTCTGGGAGTTGTTAGTGTCGCAACCGGAAGTCACGGCTTGCGGTTTGGGCGCGCGAGATTCCTTGAGGCTCGAAGCGGGTCTGCCCCTGCACGGCAACGATATCGACGATAAAACCCAGCCCTTTGAGGCGGGGTTGGGCTGGGCGGTGAAGATGGAGAAAGAAGGCGGGTTTTTCGGACGGGAAGCGCTCAACCCCGATCCCGCGCGAAAACTCATCGGCCTGACGCTGGAAGGACAAAATATCCCGCGTTCCCACTATAAAGTCGTTTGTGAGGGTCAAGAGGCGGGGGAAGTGACCAGCGGCGTTTTCTCGCCGACCTTAAAGCAAGGGATCGCCCTGGCTTACGTGAAAACCGAATTGAAGGATAAACCGCTCGCGGTGGACATCCGAGGTAAGGCCGTTCCCGCCAAGGTCGTGAAGCTTCCATGGGTGCGGCGTATTACTAAATCAAAAGCTAAATCACTCTGATTTTGAACCGACTTATGTCTGGGTGGTTTTGAGTTTTTTGTCCTCGAGGCGCCGGATCAACCAAAGGCTGAACAACCCCGCCGCCGCCAACGTTAGAAACGCTACCAACAAGAGAACTCCCCAATGGTAGTAAAAAAGATTGCTTGCTTGCACTTCCCATGGGTTGGCTTCCCCCTTCCCAAAACGCAGATCAAAGGAAGATACCTTTTTATCCACGGTTTCCAACGAGACCGCTAGATCATAGCCCTCGTTCGCACAGCGGATATGGTAGACGGCATTGAGGGTTCCGTATCCATTGTTCCAGTTATATTGAAATTGAGTGCGGGTAATTTCATCAATATTCTTGCCGCCCAGGGCCTCAACACCCTTTTGAATTTGACCGTTGCCGGCATTTTCAACCGGAATCCCCAGGGCTATGCAAGCTTCGGCCCCATTCTTCTTAGCCATCGCTTGGATGAGGATCCCGATATTTTCATCGAACGGCAGACTGCACCAGCCCGGTTCAACCCAAAGGAAGGGTGTTAAAAGCAAGAAAAGAAAAGCATATGGGGAGTATTTCAAAGCGAACCTCCTGTGGAAACCAAAGCGCTCCTTGAAGTTTATCAAAGATATCCCGTGGCAAGTCAAAAAGTCGTCTCTTAAAACCCAACAGAAAGTTTTGTTCGAACAAATCCGATGTCTTGGAACCCTTAAATATTTTGACCTGTTTCAAGTGGAAATCCTCTCGTTTTTTGATATAGTCGTTTTCACTTTCCTCGCTCCTCCACGCCTCCATAAGTTTCGTTTCCAATCCAAATCGACCAGGAGTTTTCATGCGCAAGTTCGCCAAAACCCACGAATGGTATGAAGATCTAGGCGGAGGAAAAGTCCGCGTTGGGATATCCAAGCACGCCGCTCAAGAGTTGTCCGACGTGGTTTTTATTGAGCTTCCCGAAATCGGAAAAAAATTGGCGGAGAAACAAAGTCTCTGCATTTTGGAATCGGTCAAGGCGGTCGCGGACGCTTACAGCCCGGCCGGTACCGTGGTGGAAGTGAACACGAAACTCAATACCCAAGCCAGCCTCATCAATCAGGACCCCGAAGGCGCCGCGTGGATTGCGGTCGTGCAATTGGACAATCCCAAGGCGCTCGATGAATACCTGACGGAAGCAGATTACCTTAAAACGATCGAAGCGCATTGATTTTGTTGTCATGGCGAGGAGCCGCCCCGATAGGGGCGCTTGCGACGTGGCCATCTCAGTTCAATCTTTACATACTGAGATCCCTACGTCGCAAAATCGTGCCGATTGGCACTGCTCCTCGGGATGACAGATAAACCGGAGAAGAATTTGGCTTATATTCCCATCACGCCTGAAGATGAAAAGGAAATGCTGAAGACGATCGGCGTCAAGGCCATCGACGACCTTTTCGCCGATGTGCCGCCATCTGTCATCCTTAAAAAAGGCCTCAACGTGCCGGCGGGTATGAGCGAACCGGAGCTCAAACGCTGGTTCAACCTCATCGGAAAGAACAACCAACCCATTTCCGACCGCCCCTGCTTTTTGGGCGCGGGTCTTTATTATCACGAAGTTCCCGCCGCGGTCAAAGCGGTCGTTACCCGTCCTGAATTCCTGACCTCCTATACTCCTTACCAGCCCGAGATCTCCCAGGGCACCCTGCAGGTCCTTTTTGATTTTCAAACCTACATGGTCGAGCTGACCGGGTTAGAAGTTTCCAACGCTTCGCTTTACGACGGCGCCACTTCCGTGGCGGAGGCGGTGTTGTTGGGTCTTCGTACCCGCAAGAACGCGACCCAGATTTTCCTGTCGCGAGCTCTCCATCCCGAATACCGCCAGACCATCGCCACTTACCTGGCGCCCAAGAACATCACCATCAGCGAGATACCCTTGAAGGGAACCGAGACGGACCTCGCGGCGCTGGAAAAAATGATCACTCCTGAATCCGTCGTGGTCCTGCAGTCCTCCAACTTTTTCGGGAGTTTTGAGGACCTGGAAAAGGTCAGCAAGATCTGCAAAGCCAAGAATGCTTTCTTTGTCCTGGCAGTCGCCGAAGCCATGAATCTCACCCTCTTGCCCACACCGGGTTCTTTGGGTGTGGATGCTTGCGCCGGAAGCGCGCAGTCTTTCGGTAATATCCTGGCTTTTGGCGGGCCTCACGCGGGCTTTTTGACCGCTAAAATGGCCGATATCCGCCAATTGCCGGGCCGCATCGTGGGAGCCACCACGGACCGTGAAGGCCGCGAGGGATTGGTCCTGACCTTTCAGGCGCGCGAGCAGCACATCCGCCGCGAGAGAGCGAACAGCAACGTTTGCACGACCCAATCCCTGATGGCGAACTTCGCCTCGGCCTGGCTTTATTTCAAAGGCGGCAAGGGCGCTCAAGAGGTCGCGAAACAAGG
>CAYXYA010000014.1:0-1400 GCA_964469185.1 uncultured bacterium
GGTTGGACGAAAGCCGCGTTGAAAAGCTCCTTCCGCTCATCCGAACCCACTATTTGAAGATGTTGAAACAAGTCGTGACGGCGAATCCTGGTTATGTAGCCCTTAAGCCGGGAATTCATGAGCTTTTAAGCGCCTTGCACAGTCATCCCGACGTTTTACTCGGGCTTTTGACCGGCAATTTCGAGGAAGGCGCGCGTATCAAGCTGGGTGTGCATGATCTCAACCATTATTTCGGGTTTGGGGCTTTCGGTGAGAACGCACGGCAAAGGTTCGAGTTGCCCCAACGGGCGGTCGACACCGCCAAACATCATAAAGGCCATCATTTTTCCGCCAAAGAGATCGTGATCATCGGCGACACGCCCAACGATATCCATTGCGGGCGCCATTTGAATGTCCGCGTCATCGCGGTGGCCACGGGCCCTTTTAAGATCGAGGAACTACAGGCCGAAAAGCCCGATTACGCCTTCGCTGATCTGACCGACACCGGCAAAGTCATCGCGGCTATATTGGAACCGCTCCATTAAGCGGGTACACTTGAGCCGCTAGAACTTTAAAAGGAATTCTCATGAAGATCCGATTAGCCCACAGCCCTGACGCCGACGACGCCTTCATGTTTTACGCCCTGGCCAAGAACAAGATCGATACGGAGGGCATCGAATACGAGCATATTCTCAAGGACATCCAAACCCTCAACGAGTGGGCCAAAGAAGGCCGCATGGAAGTGACCGCCATATCAGCTCATGCCTACGCCTATGTGAAGGATAAATACGCCATCCTGACCCACGGGGGAAGCATCGGGAAGAATTACGGGCCCATGATCATCGCCAAATCGCCGGTCACTCTGGAAAGCCTCAGGGGAAAGAGGATCGCCATACCGGGAAAGCTCACCAGCGCTTATCTCTCCTTCAAGCTTTGTTTGCCCGACTTTCAAGAAGTGCTCGTGGATTTTGACCAGATCATGGATGAGGTGGAAAAAGGCAACGTGGACGCGGGCCTCATCATCCACGAGGGCCAATTGACCTATCAGGAAAAAGGATTCCACAAGATCGTTGATATGGGCGAGTGGTGGTTCAAAAAGACCGGGATGGTCCTTCCCATGGGTGTGAACGCTATCCGTCGGGACTTATCGGAAGATGTGAAGAAAAAAGTATCCAAGCAACTCAAACAATCCATCCAATACTCCCTCGATAACCGGGAAGCCGCGCTGGATTACGCTTTGGCTTTCGGCAGGGGTCTTTCCAAGGACGTGGCGGACCGTTTCGTGGGCATGTGGGTCAATGACCGCACGGTCGATATGGGCGAGGAGGGCCAAGCGGCTATTCGGGCCTTCTTGAAAGAGGGAGAGAAGCATAAACTCATACCGCCCGTTGGCGAGATCGAATTCGTCAACTGATCCGAGG
>CAYXYA010000014.1:1410-14678 GCA_964469185.1 uncultured bacterium
CGGGTCCTATTACACCGGCATCGCGAAAGACGTTGAAAAGCGCATCGAGACGCACAACTCCGGGAAGGGAAGCAAATACACCGCGACCCATGGGCCGGTGAAGTTGGTCTTCCAGGAACCCCAGGGCGACTATTCCACGGCCCTGCGCCGCGAATACCAGGTGAAGACCCTGACCAAAAAGCGGAAGATCCGTCTGGTGGCGGGTGAAAAATTAAAGAGACCCAAGAAAAAAGCGAAGATGTCATTCCAACGCCGGAAAAAACAACCAAATGCCGACACAAAGTCACGAAGACTCAAAGGAAGACATTTTTGGAAAAAGAAAATATGAAAAAATGTAAGATTTATAAAAGATATTCTTCGTGTCTTTGTGGCTTCGTGTCGGACGTGACGTTATGAGCCAACCTACTTTAGAAGTCGGCGCCGCCCTTATTTATGAGAATGGTATGTACCTCATTAGCCAGCGCAAGCCGGAGGATTCTTTCGGCGGTTATTGGGAATTGCCCGGCGGCAAAAAGGAAGCTAGCGAATCCCTGGAACAATGTGTCATTCGGGAGTTGAAGGAAGAGTTGGATATCGAGGTTTATATCCGTCTCTTCTATAAGATCGTGACCTACCATTACCCTGCCCGTTCGGTGAGGCTCAACATTTTCCTCTGCGGGGTCAAAAGCGGGACGCCCAAAGCTATCGAAGTGGCCGATTTCGCCTGGGTGAAGCCGGGTGACCTGAAAAACTATAAATTTCCCGAGGCGGATCAAAGTTTGCTGGCGGAAGTGGCCACGAAGAATTGGGAAGAGGAGAAGAACGCCAAATATAAACATGAATATTTAGAAGGGATACGTCTTTTCAACGACGGCCACTATTTCGAGTGTCATGAGATGCTGGAAGACATCTGGCATCCCTCGGAAGGGCAAGACAGGCTTCATTATCAGGGTTTGATCCAAGCCGCCATCGCTCTAGAGCATTTCCGCAAGAAGAATCAAGAAGGCGCCAAGGGTCTTTACGAAAAGGCCCTGGAAAAATGGGCCCAACTGCCGGGCGAATATATGGGAGTGGACCTGAAAACATTAAAACAACAGATGGATGTTTTTTGGAGCTCCAGCTCGTTGGGGGATGTCAGCTCCGCACCAAAGATAACTCTCCCGCAATAACTAAGAATTGGCTGACAGATTCCTTTTCCACATCGGGTATTTAATTCTCTCCAAAGCGCTGTTCTCGGTGAATTTTTTGAACTCGGCCTGCGACATCTGAACGGCGTCCTCTTTTTTCAAGTTCAAAATTTCCGTGCGGGGTTGGAATTGCGCCTCCTGTCCCTCTGGAGCGTTGGCGTTGTAGGGACAAACGGTTTGGCACAGATCGCATCCCGCTACATAGCCGTGAAGTTCGGCCGACGTTGGCAGGTCCGAGCGGTGTTCCAACGTGAGATAGCTGATGCACTTGGTGGCGTTCAAGACACCGGCCTCTTCCAAAGCTCCCACGGGACAGGCGTCCAAGCAAGCGGTGCAGGTCTTACAGAGATCATCCACAGGCTCGTCATAAGCCAGTTCCACATCGGTCAGGATCTCGCCCAAGAACAGGAACGACCCGAATTTCTTGTTCAGGAGCAGGGTGTTCTTGCCCAGCCAACCCAATCCGGCGGCGGCGGCGTAGTCGCGCTCTAGGACCGGCCCGGTATCCACGTACCATTTCGCTTTCGCACCGGGAGAGACTTCCTGGCAAAAATAATTGGAAAGTGTTTTAAGTTTTTCACCTAAGACCTCGTGATAATCCTGGCCCCAGGCGTAACAGGACACCGGATGTTTTTCCAAAAGGGAAGAGTATTGGGACTTAGGGTTGTAACTCAAGGCCACGCAAAAAACCGATCTAGCTCCAGCCAGAACAGATCGAGGGTCGCCCCGTTCTTCTTTGCGCCGTTCCAAGTAACCCATTTCGCCCGCGTAACCGCGCTTCAGCCAATCCAAAAAATAGGAATAACCGGAAGAAGGGACAACGGGTGTCGCGCCAAACAACTCAAATCCCAAACTTTTAGCTTTTTCCTTCAGCTTTTCTGTCTTTTCGGCGGCGTTCACTTGGATTGGAGTTTTGAAAATGTGAGACCAAAGGCGCTAATGAAGGCGAGACCGGTCACGATCAGGGTAAAGGGGTGCTGATAGCGGGAGGTGAAAAAATAGACCAAGAGGCCAAGAAAAACCGAAGCCCAGGAAAAAACGACCCAAAAAATTTCATGAGATTGCGAAGAAGTTTCCTTAGAAACCGAAGGCGTTGAGGCGTTTTTCGAGGCGGCGGAAGCCTTTATTTTTTGGATGAAGGCTTCTAGGTCGTGGCGGTCATCGGTACCCGTGTTATGGACGTGGCCTCCGAATTCCCTCAAAAGAATGTCCGCTAATGCCACCTGGATCTCTTCCGCTTCCTCGGGCGAATCGTACGGGAGGATGATCTTGAAAACGCCCTTGAGTGCCTCGTGTTGGAGGAAACAATCCAGTTTGGGCGGACCGGACTCATAGAAGTGGATCGTTTCCCATTTATTGTCGGTGCCTTTGACATCCATGGCCGTCGGCAGGCCCCGGCGGTGAAGTTCTTCCGCCAAAAAATGTCCGGAAGGGAGTCCTTTTTTATCTGGTGTGACGATATAGTCGTGCATTTTTTCTTTCGATTATCCCGGAATGGCCGAGTATCGCTGTCTCGGTAATAAAAAAGCAGGAACGGGATTACCCGCTCCTGCCGATGGATCGAAGTATTTCACGGATTATTTAGCGGCCGTAGCTTCCAAGTCTTTGCGATAGACCGGCGTCCAACCCGATTTGTCCTTGAACAAGCGGACACAGTGGATCTTTTTCTCATCAGTCAGATAAAAGCGGTGGAAGCGGTTGGCTGGCACCAGGATGAAATCACTGGGTTCCACCAAAACCTTCATCCAACGGTCGTCCAGGCTTCGGATCTCGAACACGCCGGACCCCCCCAAGAGGAAGCGGACCTCGTCGTCGGTGTGCAGATGTTCGTCCACGAATTTCTGGCAGAGGGCCTCGAAGTTTTCCATCTCCGGCCACATCTTCACCTGGTCCAGGGTGACGTAGCCGCGTTCTTTCATGATCTTCTCCAGCGGTCCGCGGTAGCGGGTCTCATCGGTCTCGAATTGCTCGTAAGTGACTCCCTGGGCGTTGAGTTCCTCGGCGGTGATGTTTTTACCCGAATCCAGCCAGATCGCTTTCATTAACGCTTCCTCCCTTTTAGATGAATAACTACCCAACCTCAACTTATCCTTCTATTAGTTCGATCCCTAATTGTTTCATCTTCGCGGCCGCCTCAAAGAGATAGTCATAACACTCGGCGTGGGTCTTCGCCTGCTTCCAATCCTTGCCCCAAACATAAACCCCGTGTTGGCGTACCAGTACCGCGTGGGACTTGGGGTTCTTGCGGATGGCTTCTTCCAATGAATCGGTCAGATCGCATTCATAAGCCGTGTTATCGATGATGGGAACCTCGAGAGTGTCAAAAGCCCCGAATCCCTCCACGCCTTTTTGCATTTCCAGGTTCTTGATACGGAAATGTTTATCGAACAAGAGGGTCGCGGCCATGGCGTTGATGGAGTGGCTGTGCAGGACGGCGCCGGCGTTGCGGATCTTATAAGCGTGCATGAATAGGGGAGCGCATTGGGAAAGTTTCAGGCCCCGGCCCGGCTCTTCCAGGGTCTGTCCCTGAGCGTCGAGGACGAATATGTCCTCCGGTTTGAGGCGTTCTTTTTGGACGCCGCTGGGCGCCATGTAAATTTTGTCGCCTTCTTTAATGGAGATGCCGCCGCCGGTGCCTGAAGCCCAGCCCAGGCTGTAAAAGTTACGGCAGAGTTCGCAGACCAACTCGCGGTGAGCTTGGTCGAACTGTTCGCGGGTTTGTCGGGAAGATGTGGAGGAAGGGGACGCTGATTTCTCTTTAGATTCGTTTAAAATCGATTCCATTAGAAAATAAATTAGCAGTATCCTGAGGTCCCGTCAAGACAAGTGAGACCATGGGTCTATTTGAAAGGGCTGAACAATGTCCAAGTACTATCAATCGACCGATTCCATTTCCATCCAAGCCGCGCCCGAAAAGGCTTATGAAGCTTTGACGAACTGGACCATCCGCTCGCAATGGCGCAAAGGCGTCATTCTTGCCTGGGAAGGCGACGCCAAAGCCTTTGTGGGGCAGAAGGTCCGAACGAAGATGCGGGGTGTTCTCCCCTATTCTTTTGAATATCGCATCACTGGATTGGAAGCGCCTTATCGTGTTTTTATGGACTACACCGGCAATCCTTTAAAGGGCCGGTGCGCGCTGGAGATCGTTCCTGAGGACAAGGGCTGCCAAGTCTCTTTCTATTGGATGAAAGTCGAGCCGAAGGGACTTCTCGCCAAAATTTATTTTGCCCTGGGGTTGGGATCGGTTTCCCATCGGTCACGAAGCCAGGAAACTTTGCGAATGTTGAAGGAATATCTGGAAAGTAAGGGTTAGACCCGCAGATCCATTAAAGGGCCTGCCCTGAGCGAGCCGAAGGGTTGATTCGCTTCTCTTGCCCTCTTATCATACCCTTCCTAGTTTAATTAGACTGAACGCGCACGAACGCCTTTACGGAGAATCACCATGAATTTGAGCCAAGAGCAGATCAAGCGTTATACCCGGCACATTTTGTTGCCCGAGATCGGGGTCGAGGGTCAAAAAAAACTCCTGAACGCTAAAGTGTTGGTGGTGGGCGCGGGCGGTTTGGGCTGCCCCATCTCCCTTTATTTAGCCGCGGCGGGCGTGGGGACCATCGGGCTGGTGGATTTCGACACGGTGGATGCCAGCAATCTCCAGCGCCAGATCCTCTTTACGACCGCCGACATCGGCAAACCTAAGGTGGAAGTGGCGGCCCAGCGCCTCAAGGCATTGAATCCCGACGTGAAGGTGAATACCTACGCGGTCGCCTTGAAGAGCGACAACATCATGGACATCCTCAAGGATTACGACATGATCATCGACGGGACGGACAACTTCCCGACCCGCTATCTCACCAATGACGCTTCTGTTCTGCAGAGCAAACCCAACGTGTACGGTTCCATTTTCCGTTTCGAGGGCCAGGTCACGGTGTTCAAGACGCCCGAAGGACCTTGCTACCGCTGTCTCTATCCTGAACCGCCTCCTCCAGGGGAAGTTCCTTCCTGCGCTGAGGGCGGTGTCATGGGCGCTATGGTCGGCACGGTCGGCGCCATTCAAGCCACCGAAGCCATCAAACTCATCACCGGCGCGGGCAATCCCGCTATCGGTAAGTTCGTCATCTACAACTCGCTGGATATGCAGTTCCGCAACTTGAAACTCCACAAGGATCCCGCTTGCCCCATTTGCGGCAAGAACCCGACCATCAAGGCTTTGATCGATTACGAACAGTTCTGCGGCATGAAGGTGGAAGAGACCCAGACCAAAGAAGTGTCCAAGGGTAGGGAAGAGATCGATGCTCTGGGTCTCAAGGTAAAGATGGACGAGAAACAGGATTTCGTGCTCCTGGATGTCCGTGAACAGAACGAATATGACATGGCAAAGATCAATGGTTCCATTCTGCTCCCCTTGTCCCAATTACAGAATCGTTTCCATGAATTGGACAAGTACAAGGGCAAGGAGATCGTGGTCCATTGCAAGAGCGGTGTTCGCAGTCAAAAGGCCATCGCTTTCTTGAAACAGCAGGGCTTCAGCAACATGGTCAACATGGCGGGCGGTATTGTGGGCTGGAGCGACCAGGTCGATCCTTCCGTTCCCAAGTATTAAGAATGCCTGACGTATCCCCGAACGAGATCGGTGTCGCGAGAGTCGCTTTCGCGGGCCGATTCCAGGCTTTTGTGGATTACCAAACCCCTGAAGAAGATGTCGTTTCCCGCGAGCGGGATCTCATCCAGCTTTTTTCTCTCACCTTCGTCCGGGTCCTTTTCCTTTTAGGCGAGAACAAACAAGTCCCCATGTTGATGCAATATGTCCAAGCGGCGATGGGAGACACCGTTACGCCGAAAGGACTTCAGCGCCCCACCATTATGGGAAAGGGCCAAATCCTTCTGGAAATTTGCCCAGAAACGCCGGATACACTGGCGGTCTTTCGATTGACCCAGGATCAGGAAGTGCGCAAGGCGTTAGCGGAGCTGCCGATGGGAGATGAGGGCCATTTTTATCCCGCGACCGTCATTTTTTTTCTGCAATATCTCATCCGCGTCTTAAGCGATTCATCGCTCTTTTTTCTCATGCTGGTTTTGGGAGGGGTCATGGAATACTTCGAGAAGATCGGGAAGACCAATGACTTAAAAGCCCTCACCGACGCGCCGGTCTATGGTTTTTCAACGGCGATGAGATATATCCAGGATGAGCAGCGTCGCAGCACGCCTTTTGTCGAACCTCCAGCGGGGCCTTCCACTAATTGATCAAGGATTCATTTCCTTGAACCAATAAACTAGATAAACAGTTCCCGCGATTATCACGATCAAATTGAACAGGCTCGAAATTCCGTGGGCCTTATTGAATTCTTGAGTTAAAGCGTCTGCCTTGGGTTTATCGTTTGCTTGTTCAGCGGCTTGTCGTTCCACCCTTAAAGCTCCGACTCTAGGCCCGATCCAAAGTCCTTGTCCCAATGAGAATAAAAGCATCAGGCAAAGCGCTGTGATCTTCACGCAATCTTGCACGGCATAGTTCTTAAGCGGATGAAGCAAGTGGAAAGTGACCACCAACAATATTCCGCATATATAGCTGATCCAGTAATAGGCGGGAAAAAGAACGCTTTGCACCTGTCCAAAAAGCTCGCGGGGAAGGTTCCTGAACAGCACCGGCGCTTGGATGAAAGTGAAATAGAGAAGGGTCCCGTACCAGAAGATGAATGTGAAGAAATGGATGAATCGAAGAATGGGCATGTTCGCCTCCTTGGTTGAATATTTTAGACTTCCTCCCTATAAAAAGGGCGATTTGCTTTCCCTGTCGTCTTTTTCTCGACTTAATAGCGCCAATTTCCTTGACGGGTCAGAGTTATAATCGAAAAAAATGTCTTAGCATTTTGGAGACTTTATGTCAGAGAAACCGCTTCGCTATAGAGCGACACGAAAAAAAATCATCTTAAAAACCTTCATTAAAACTTACGCTATGACCAACCCAATTATTAATCGATTGGCTCTATTAATTCTATTACCGTTAGCTGCGGGGATTATGGAAATGGTGGCTTGGGGCATTTTTGAAGATGGCGATGTTGGTTTCGCGACCTTTTTTGCCATCTTAGGTGCTTTTTTGTTTTTACTCATATTTCCCTTATATCGAGTTTTTTATACGGTTATTGAATTAAAGTCGGATGGTGTAGGGCTTAGTGGCAAAGGGTTGTCTCCGGTCTTTTTGAAGTGGGGACAGATTTCCAGAATAAAGGAAGGAATGGTTTACCCTAAAGGTTGGCTTATGCCAGGATTGGCGCTATTTGATAGTGTGAAGAAATTGAAAATACTAATTCCCTATGCCATTCAGAATTACGATGAGTTACGGGAAAAAGTTTTGGAAGAATGGAAAAAAAGAAAAATTCCGCCCAGATTTCCTTTGGTTATCAAGCGTTTTCCATTCTTTCGTCTCGAGATCGATATTGATGGTGTAAGGCTCAGGCGCTGGTTTAAGGTTATATGCATTCCCGTTAATGAAATTTCTGTAACTCAATTTGGTTTTTATTATTTATTTCGTAAGACTGTCCGTTTTTCTGAATTTTACGAAATAACACTTAAAAATGGACGGAGTTTTAAAATTTACGGGTGGTTCTTAAGTTTGCCTGAAATAGATTGGGCCATTAATAAAATTTTGAGCCATAAACCGCGAGTGGTGGGCCCCGTTGGTATTTCTGAGGAAAAATTATCTAATTCCTTGTGGCGTTTTGGATTTGTTGGGGTTTTATGGGGGGGTCTTCCGAGTTTTTATTTTGGTAAGATTTTGTTTTCGCCCATTCCTCGGGTTCTCGCTCTTGGAGGCTTTCTTTTTCTTCTGCTGACGTTATACGGTTTGACATTTCGAGCTTTTATGCGAAAAGGTCTTGTAACGCATGATCCTGTTCCTCCAAAAACGTATTTTTCTGTTCTAGCCGCTGTTGTTCTTCCTCTATTGGTTCTGGTTGTCTCCGATTATTCGACGCGTTCTATTTTCCGATTTGCAGGGCAGAGGATGATGGAAGAGGTTAAACAGGAAGCTCGGGTGGCGGGGTACAAGATGGAGTTGCCCAGTAATTTGCCAAAATTGAAGGATGAGGAAAACGCGGTTTATTTTTTAAAAAAAGCCATCGATATTAAATCAGCAAAATTCTTAATTTACTCGGATAAAAATAACCCCGACTATCGTAAGTCTTTTTATAAAAATAAAACCCAAATAGATTTTTTATCGGATTTCCAAAAGGATATGTTGGCGGGGAATTTGACCGCCGAAGAAATGGGTTTCGCTCGCAAACTCATTCAAACGCATACTGAAACACTTCAATTGATTGAAAAGGCATATCGAAAACAAAAAGTAGATTGGGGACTGGATTTCACTGTTCCTTATTACAGGGTAGAAGTCCCGCATATGTCAGGCTACTTGAATTGGAGTCGCCTGTTGGTTTGCCGGGCATTTTTCGAAGCTAGGGCCGGACAACAGTCTCAGGCTCTGGCTAGCCTCAAAACGGCTCTTTTTCTGGGGGATGCCTCCCGGCAGTCAAGGACACTTATCGGTCAAATGATCAATGTCGCGATCTACAAATTGGTTCTTGATAAAGCCCCTTTGATCTTAAATAAAATCGATCCTCGATTGGTCGAGAAGGAATTTTTCCCCGCTCTGAAATCCGAGGAATTGATCCAAGATCTTCTAGAGGCTTTGCGATATGAATCTTTTGGACATGGAGAGTGGGGAGAAACCATGAACTTTAGTCTTATAAACCGTACTTTTGCTGAGTGGAGTCAAGCTTCATATTACAAAGGTCAAATCCATAAGTTCAATACTTTAGCTCTGCCCTATTCCGAAAGATCGAAAGCTTTTGAAAAAGCCCAAGAAGAGGCGAAACGAAGCCGATGGTTTTTTTATTTAGATAATAGTATTAGCGAAATTCAATTTTTCGACAAAGCATTGGAAGCCGTAGCTTATTGTCGTCTTGCCCGCGTGGGAACAGAAGCGCGGTTGTTCCGTGAGAAAAACAAACGATGGCCTGACGCGGTTTGGGAATTGAAAGAAAAGAAATTAGATGACCATAAGGATCCATTTACCGATGGGATAATTTGCGAATAATGAGGTATGACAATGGAATCATGATATATAGCGTGGGCCCGGACGGTGTAGATGATCAAGGCCAACCGAAGGACGAATCTGCTCATTCCAAACAATACGATTTGACTTGGGTTATAGAGAAATAACGGTTTTGAAATTCAAACAAGTGTTGTTGATAGAAACCCTCCCGTTGAAACCGAAAATATTCAGAGTTACAACTTGTTATAATGCGTCATTCCGATGGAAGGGTCAAACGTGGCCGAATCCCCACAAAAAGTAAAAGTTTCTTTCCCCAAAACAGGGGAATCTTGCGAGATCGACTACGACGACACCTTGGTGGACGCGACTTTCCGTTATGAGCTTCCTATCTGCTATCGCTGCGAACGCGCTGTTTGTACCACTTGCTTGATCGAGGTCCTGGAAGGGGCAGAGAATCTGTCCGAGATGGATGAGCGGGAAAAGCAAACTTTGTCGGTGATCAAGGCGAAACCGAACTGGCGTTTGGCCTGCCAATGCTCAGTTTTAGGGGATGTGAAGCTGGATTACATTCCCATTACGGATACCCGTCGGGCGATCATCGGGGAACTCGATAAATAAAAAGGATCGAACATGAAAGATCAAAAACGCATCGCGCTGTTAGTAGGTAAGGATTTTGAGGACATGGAAGTGATGTATCCCTATTACCGTTTGCTTGAGGCGGGATACGCGGTGGATGTGATCGGCGAGGACCCGGCCGGGACCAAGTACCTGGGAAAATTCAGTTATCCCATCGTTTCGACGCTGGAGATCTCAAAAGCCAACGCGAAAGATTACGCCGGCCTGGTGGCTCCGGGCGGTTGGGCGCCGGACCGACTCAGACGCAATCCCAAGATCCTCAAACTGGTCAGCGACATCAACGCTCAAGGCGGTGTCATCGCCTCCATTTGCCACGGACCCTGGATCCTCATTTCCGCCCAGGTAGTTAAAGGAAAGAAGATCACGGCGACGAGCGCCATCAAGGACGACCTCATCAACGCGGGAGCTCTTTGGTCGGACGCTGAGGTGATGGTCGATGGACGGATGGTGACCAGCCGCCGTCCGGATGATCTACCGGCTTTCATGCGGGAGACGTTAAGACTTTTAGAAAAAAGCTGAAGGAGCCCATGGCGCTTTTACTGGATGTCAAAAACCTTTCCAAGATCTATCCCGCCGGCAGCGAGAATGTCCAGGCGGTCAAGAATGTGAATTTTAATTTGGAGGAAGGTCAATTTTCCTCCTTGATGGGGCCTTCGGGCTGCGGCAAGAGCACGCTTTTGCATCTCATCGGCGGCATGCAGGCTCCGACTTCAGGCGAGATATGGCTTTCGGGAAAGGCCATTCACGGCCAGGCGGATGAGTTTTTGAGCCGCTTTCGGGGTTCCACCATCGGTTTTGTTTTTCAGTTCTTTCATTTGCTCCCCCATTTTGACGCGGTGGAGAATGTCGAATTGCCTCTGCTCATCCAGGGCGAGTCGGCGGCCAAGGCGCGTAGCAAGGCCCGCGACATCCTGGATAAGGTGGGATTGGGCGGTAAGGAAAAACGCCGGCCCTCCCAACTTTCCGGCGGGGAACAACAGCGGGTCGCGATCGCGCGCGCGCTGGTCCATGGCCCCCGTCTTCTCCTGGCGGACGAGCCGACGGGCAATCTGGACATGGCCAACGGCAAATCGATCCTGGACCTGATCCGCAAGGTCGCGAACCTGCAGGGCTGCGCGGTGTTGATGGCCACTCACAGCCGGGAATCGGCGGAGTGGGGCGACATGGTCATTATGATGCGGGACGGTCAGGTCCATGGTATCTATCCCGTCCGCCGGTAAGGCGCCGAACTTCCGCGCGCTCTTCCAGCGGCTCTCCCTCCGTCATTTTCGGGAGGAGCCGATTCGGTTCCTGGTGACCATCCTGGGCATCGCGCTGGGCATCGCTTTGATGGTGGCGATCCATTTAGCCAACGGCGCGGCCATCAACTCTTTCCATGAATCCATCGACCTGATGGCGGGCAAGGCCAATCTCTCACTTTCTTCCTCGTCGCCTCTGCCCGAAAAAATTCTCGAAGACCTCGTGGAAACTAGGCGCGTCGGCCAAATGCTTCCCGTGATCCAGGGGAAGATGACCCCAAAAGGATCACCCCGGGAATTCCTTACTGTTTTGGGTGTGGACCTGTTGAAGGATACCGACTCGCGCGACTATAAGGTTTTAGGATCGGAAGGAAGGGAACTCACATCTTCCGACCTGCTCAAGCTCATGCCCCGGTCGGACGCGGTTTTTCTCACTCAAAAGTACGCCGCCGCAAAAGGTATCGCGGTGGGGCAGAAGGTTGTTTTTCTGGTGAACGACCATTCCCAAACCCTTCAAGTCGCGGGACTCCTGTCGAAAGAGGATGTTGGCCGGGTTTTGGACGGCACTCTGGCGCTGATGGATATCGCCTCGGCGCAAAAAGCATTCGGCAAGATCGGCCTTGTTGACCGGTTGGAATGGATCGTCCCCAAGCCCGCGCAGCGCGAAGCGCTGGAAGCCCAGCTTCGAAAACTTTATCCCTCTTATAAGATCGACCGGCCCGCCCGCCGGGGCGACCAGATCGAGAAGATGCTGGCGTCCTTTCGGGCCAATTTACTGGCCCTTTCGCTGGTCTCCATCCTGGTGGGGGCCTTCTTGGTCTACAACTCCATGTCCATCGCGGTCCTGCGGCGGGTGGAAGAGATCGGCATTTTAAGGACGCTTGGGGTCACCCAACCGCAGATCGTTCTTTGGATCCTGGCCGAGGCCTTGCTCATGTCCATCGCGGGGGTCACGCTGGGTTTGATATTTGGAAAAATTTTGGCCTTCGATGTTTTGCGGGTGATCGGGAAGACGATCCAAAACCTTTATCTGCCCATGCCCCTGGAGGCGCGTCTACCCGGTCTTTCTTTCGCCTGGGAATGGATCCTGTTCGGGGTGATCCTCATCGTGGCCGCCGCTATTCCGCCCGCCCTTTCGACCGTCCGCATCGAGCCGGGACTGTCCATCCGCAAAGGGCACACGGTGGTTGTCTTTGAGAGAAAACTTTGGATCTTGACCGCGCTGGGATCGGCGGCCTGGAGTCTGGCCGCTTTTTTGAGCACCCGCCCCGCCTGGCATGGTCTTCCGGTCTTTGGGTTTGGCGCGGCCTTCCTCCTGCTTTTAGGTTTGGTATTCCTGACGCCTTTCTTTTTGTCCAGGTTCTTCGGTGTTCTCGGAAAACTCCTGAGATTCGCCTTACCGCCGGAGGCTTTTCTCGCCTTTCGCAATCTCTTATCCGATCTGAGCCGTTCCAGCGTCGCCTTGGGCGCGCTGGTGATGTCGGTGGCGTTGATGGTGAGCGTGGCGGTCATGGTAGGCAGTTTCCGCCAAACGGTCGTGATCTGGCTCGATGAAACGCTGAAAGCGGACATTTATATCCGCCCCGCGGCGGATACCAGCGGCCTGATGGAATCCCTTTTGGATCCTCAAACCTTAAAGGCGCTCAGCCAGGTCCCCGGCGTGAAGGCGATCGAAAAACTTCGAAGCGTTCCGCTCGCCTGGCAGGGCGCGGAAGTCTCGCTCAACTCGATCGACATGGATGTCCTGTCGGAAAATAGGAGCCTCGCGTTCAAAACCCCGGGCGATCCGAAGGCGCTCTTTCATTCGATCCTCTCCAAGCCCGCGGTTTTCATTTCCGAACCCATGGCCCTGAAGTATCACCTAAAGGCGGGAGACAGGATCACGCTGCCGGCCTCGGCAGGACCACTTTCCGTTCAGATCAAGGCGGTCTATTACGATTACTCCAGCGACCGCGGAGCGTTGATGATGGACCGCGCGGTCTATTCCGAGTTGTTCAAGGATGACAGCGTGAACGGCGCGGCGCTTTATCTTCAGCCGGGTTTTTCGTCCGATCAAGTCCATGAAGACATCCTCAAGCGTTTGCCCGAGGGGACACAGATCTTCATCCAATCCACAGCGGCATTGCGCGACGGCGCTATACGGGTTTTTGACCAGACCTTCGCCATCACTTACGGAATGGAGGC
>CAYXYA010000015.1:0-1125 GCA_964469185.1 uncultured bacterium
CCAGCGCCCACCGTGTGGCCGCCTTCACGGATCGCAAACCGCAACTCTTTTTCCATCGCCACCGGCACGATCAACTCGATCTCCATCGTGATGTTGTCACCCGGCATCACCATCTCCACTCCCGCCGGCATCTTCACCGATCCCGTCACGTCCGTCGTCCGGAAGAAGAACTGCGGTTTATACCCATTGAAAAACGGCGTATGACGCCCGCCTTCCTCTTTCGTCAACACGTATACTTCACCTTTGAACTTCTTGTGCGGCGTGATGCTCTTGGGCTTCGCCAATACCTGTCCGCGCTCGATATCTTTCTTGTCCACACCCCGCAGCAACGCTCCGATGTTGTCTCCCGCTTGCGCGTCATCCATCAACTTGCGGAACATCTCCACGCCCGTCACTACCGTGTCTTTCGTCGGCTTGATCCCGACGATCTCAACGTTATCTCCCACTTTCACGCGTCCGCGCTCCACACGGCCAGTCGCCACTGTTCCGCGGCCCGTGATCAAGAACACGTCCTCTACCGCCATCAAAAAGTCCTTGTCTACGTCCCTCTTGGGTTCAGGAATATAGCTGTCCACCACGTTCATCAGCTCGAAAATAGCCTTTTCGCCCAGTTCTCCCTGATCGCCTTCTAGCGCCTTCGTCGCCGATCCCTTGATCACCGGGGTCTTGTCGCCGGGGAAGCCGTACTTGGTCAACAACTCTCTCACCTCGACCTCCACCAATTCCAAGAGTTCCTTGTCATCCACCATGTCGCACTTGTTCAAGAAAACAACGATGAACGGCACGCCCACCTGGCGGGCCAACAATATATGTTCCCGCGTCTGGGGCATCGGGCCGTCAGCCGCGCTCACCACCAAGATCGCTCCGTCCATCTGCGCCGCTCCCGTCACCATGTTCTTGATATAGTCCGCGTGACCAGGGCAATCCACGTGCGCGTAATGCCTCTTCTCCGTCTGATACTCCACATGCGACGTATTGATCGTCACTCCGCGTTCTCTCTCCTCCGGGGCGTTATCGATATCCGCGTATCCCTTCGCTGTCGCCCACCCTTTTTTAGACAATACCGTCGTGATTGCCGCCGTCAGCGTCGTCTTCCCATGATCCACGTGTCCGATAGTTCCAATA
>CAYXYA010000015.1:1135-14646 GCA_964469185.1 uncultured bacterium
GCCATCGACACACCTCCCTTTACACTCCATTACGAAGTGTTGATTTTATCAGCCGTTAACCTTCGCAATGATTTCTTGTTGAATCGACTTCGGCGTTTCTTCGTAATGAGCGAACTGCATAGTATAAGTAGCCCGACCTTGAGTCATTGACCGTAAATTAGTGGAATAGCCGAACATTTCCGAAAGCGGAACCTTTGAGCGAATGATTTGAGCCGTACCGCGCAATTCCATTCCTTCAATCTTTCCGCGCTTGGATTGAAGATCACCCATCACCGGTCCCATAAAATCATCCGGTGTAACAACTTCCACATCCATCACCGGTTCCAAAATTATCGGCCCAGCGTTGCGCATGGCCTCTTTAAACGCCATGGAGGCAGCGATCTTAAATGCCATTTCATTAGAATCGACATCGTGATAGGAACCATCGGTCAATGTCACCTTGATAGCAACAACGGGATAACCAGCCAAAACACCAGTATCCTTGGCTTCGAGTATCCCCTTTTCAACCGCAGGAATATATTCCCGGGGAACCGTTCCACCTTTGATCGCATCCACGAATTCTATTCCTTTGCCAGGCGCTTGAGGCTCCATGGTGATATACACATGGCCATACTGACCACGACCGCCCGTTTGGCGAATATACTTGCCCTCAGCCTCAACCGACTTACGAATTGTTTCACGATAAGCAACTTGGGGTTTACCAACATTAGCCTGAACGTTAAATTCCCGCATCATCCGATCAACAATAATTTCTAAGTGTAATTCACCCATACCCGCAATAATGGTTTGTCCCGTCTCTTCATCACCCTTCACGCGGAAAGAAGGATCTTCTTCAGCCAACTTGCTCAAAGCCATACCCATTTTTTCTTGGTCGACTTTGGTCTTGGGCTCAATAGCGACCGAGATAACAGGTTCTGGAAAAACCATTTTTTCAAGGATAATTGGTTTGTCCTCGAGGCATAAAGTATCACCGGTCGTAATCGTCTTGATCCCTACTGTCGCCGCGATATCTCCCGCATGGACTTCTTTTATTTCTTCACGTTTATTCGCGTGCATCTGCAAAAGACGTCCAATGCGCTCACGATTTCCCTTAGTGGAGTTGTAAACATAAGAACCAACGGAAAGAGACCCGGAATAAACACGGAAATAAACCAACTTCCCTACGTGTGGATCGGTCATGATTTTGAAAGCCAGCGCCGAAAAAGGCGCTTCATCGTTAGCCTCGCGGGTTTCCGGCTCATTCGTGTCCGCGTTGTTGCCCTTCACAGGCGGAATATCAACAGGAGAAGGTAGGTAGTTAATAACAGCGTCCAATAAGGGTTGAACACCCTTGTTTTTAAAAGCCGAGCCGCAAAAAACAGGGTTGAATTGATTCGAAATGGTTCCCTTGCGAATACAGCTTTGTATTTCGTCAGCAGAAATTTCTTTGCCATCCAAGTACTTTTGCATGACAACATCATCAAATTCAGCTACAGCTTCTACGAGTTCTTTATGGTATTTTTCTGCCATTTCCTTCATCTCGGCTGGGATTTCTTCGATTTCAAACTAAGCTCCCAAGGAGTCGTCCAACCAACGATAACGTTTCATTTCAACCAGATGAATAATGCCGTCAAACTTTTCCTCTTCCCCAGTTGGTAATGTAACCGCATGAGCATTAGCACCTAAGCGAGTGCGCATCTGAGAAATAGCGGCAAAATAATCAGCGCCAACACGATCCATTTTATTAACAAAGGCAATACGAGGAACTCCATAATTAGTTGCCTGACGCCAAACTGTTTCGGATTGCGGTTCAACTCCTTCGACCGCTCCAAAAACACCAATAGCGCCATCCAAAACACGAAGAGAGCGCTCAACTTCAATAGTGAAGTCAACGTGGCCAGGAGTGTCAATGATGTTAACTCGATTGGTTTTCCAGAAACAGGTAGTCGCAGCAGACGTTATGGTGATCCCGCGTTCTTGTTCTTGCGGCATCCAATCCATCGTAGCGGCGCCATCATGAACTTCTCCAATTTTATGGGTTCGCCCCGTGTAGAAAAGGATTCGTTCGGTCAACGTGGTTTTACCCGCATCAATGTGGGCCATGATGCCGATGTTGCGAGTCTTTGATAATGGTATCTGTCGTGTTGCCAATTTAAATCCTCAATTACCAGCGATAGTGCGCAAAAGCTTGGTTTGCATCGGCCATTTTATGGGTATCTTCTTTTTTCTTGATAGCTGTACCCTGATTTTTAAAAGCATCCGTCAATTCAGCTGCTAATTTTTCGGCAACCGTCTTTTCTTTGCGAGCTCTAGTAGCTGTCAATATCCAACGTATCGCCAAAGAAATGCGACGTTCCGGCCGAACTTCAACCGGCACTTGGTACGTAGCACCACCAACGCGCCGAGATTTCACTTCCAAAACAGGCTTAACGTTATCAATCGCGGTTTTAAACACGTTTAAAGCACCTTCGCCGTGTTTCTCGCCCAAAATATCGAGGGCATCATAAAAGCTTCGTGTGGCAACCATTTTTTGACCGTCATACATCAAGCAATTAATGAACTTGGTTACCAATTTATTGTTATAACGAGAATCAGCCAAAACATCCCGTTTCGCCGCTACTTTTCGACGTGGCATGTCTTACTCCTTAGCTTTAACAACAGCTTCTTTTTTGGGCCGTTTCATTCCGTATTTGGACCGACTTTGTTTACGGTCAGCCACCCCGGCCGCATCCAAACTTCCACGAACAATGTGATAACGAACACCTGGAAGATCTTTTACACGACCTCCACGAATCAAGACTATTGAATGTTCTTGTAAGTTATGACCAACCCCAGGAATGTAACAGGTCACTTCCATGCCGTTCGTCAAACGGACACGAGCAATTTTTCGAAGAGCTGAGTTTGGCTTCTTGGGCGTCATCGTCGCAACCTTTACGCACACACCACGTTTTTGCGGGCAAGCCTTAAGCGCTGGCGATTTAGTTTTATGTTTACTTTTTTCTCGACCCAACCGAACCAATTGATTAAGCGTCGGCAAATATCCCTCCAAAAATTCGTCTCAAAAATAAAAAAGGCAAAGACAGTAAGTTCCGCCTTTGCCACATGAGTATTCCGTAACAAACCCCAGGCAGATGCCAATGGGGAATCATCAAGCAAAGCCCTCCTCTTGCTCGCCATTTTTGAGGGAAATTTTTGGCTTCTTCCCCTCAAAAAGGAGGATTTTTAACCGTTTTTCAACAACTTACCGGCCCAAACGCGGACGGGTAAACTACCAAAAGCACTAGACCTGGTCAAGGCTTTTCTTGGAAGAACCCTCTTCTTCGGTTTTTAGGTCCGAATCATCGATTTCCGCAGAAGGCGGAGCCGCAATACCCACCGGTAGCTCTTCCTCGGGTTCATCCACCTTGATTTTTAGCCCCTTATAAAAAGCACTCCCCGTCCCAACCGGGATCAAATGCCCCATAATGACATTTTCTTTCAAACCCCGTAATTCATCAATTTTGCCTGAAACAGCCGCCTCTGTTAAGACCTTGGTCGTTTCCTGGAAGCTAGCCGCCGAAATAAAGCTTTCTGTTCCGAGAGAAGCCTTAGTAATCCCTAAAAGAATGGGCCGAGCCGTAGCGGTTTTGCCGTCTTTTTCCTCAACTCGAGCGTTTTCCTTATTGAACTTGGCCTTATCAACCTGTTGTTTAGGTAAAAATTCAGTATCGCCCTGTTCTTGGACCACTACCTTGCGCATCATTTGGCGAACAATGGTCTCAATGTGTTTATCGTTGATTTTAACGCCCTGTAGACGGTAGACCTCCTGAACCTTGCTCAAGAGATATTCCTGAACAGCGGCTTCGCCTTGAACCTCAAGAATATCATGCGGGTCCACGGGTCCATCCGTTAAAGCGTCACCCGCACGGACAAAATCTCCTTCATGAACATTCATGTGTTTTCCATAAGGAATGGCATATTCTTCCTCGATCGTTTTTTTACCTTCAGTGTTAGTCAGAATAAGTTTTTGATTACCCTTGGACGCCATCCCAAAACTGACCGTTCCGCTGATTTTCGCAATAATGGCATTATTTTTTGGACGGCGGGCTTCGAAAAGTTCCGCAACACGTGGCAAACCACCGGTGATATCACGGGTCTTAGAAATTTCTCGCGGGATCTTGGACAAAATATCTCCCGCCATGATTTTATCCCCGTCATTCACGTTAATAAGTGAACCCGTCGGCAAACGATAACTCTTAATCGCTTCGCCTGTTTGAGGATTCATGATCACGCAACGCGGTGAAAGGTTTTCATCTTTGTACTCAATAATCGCGCGCTCCTTCAACCCCGTCGAAGAGTCAATTTCTTCACGAATTGTCACCCCTCGGATAACATCTTGCAGTTTAACAACACCACCAACTTCGGTGAAAATCGGAACCTTATAAAGATCCCAATGAGCCAATAGCTGACCCTCTTTAACAGTATCATCTTCGTGGACTTTCAATGTCGAACCAAACGGGACCACATAATTTTCCATGGCCCGGCCTTTTTCGTCATAAACCGAAATTTCACCATTTCGATTCAAGGCGATTAATTCCTTGTTTCGGTTTTCAACTAATTTCAAGTTATGGAAACGAACCTTACCATTCTTGTTCGATTCGATTTTAGATTGTTCCAATGCGCGGCTGGCAGCTCCGCCCACGTGGAAGGTACGAAGCGTCAGCTGAGTACCAGGCTCTCCAATGGACTGGGCGGCGATAATTCCGACCGCTTCACCAATCTGAACCAATTTACCGTTAGCTAAGTTAATGCCATAACATTTAGCGCAAACACCGCGTTCCAATTCACAAGTCAAAACTGAACGAACGCGAATTTGCTCAATACCAGCTTCTTCTAGCTGTTTGGCGATTTCATCTGTAATCATTTGTCCGGCGCGAACAATGACTTCAGAAGTCAAAAGGTTCGCCACATTGTCCACAGCGACACGGCGGGCAATACGGTCTTCCAATGGTTCAATAATCTCAATACCTTCTTTGATGGCTCCGACTCGAATACCGTTGGTAGTGCCGCAATCTTCAGCGTTGATAATGACTTCTTGAGCGACGTCGACCAAGCGGCGAGTTAAGTAACCGGCGTCTGCGGTTTTCAAAGCCGTATCCGCCAACCCCTTACGAGCGCCGTGAGTCGAGATGAAATATTCCAATACCGTTAACCCCTCACGGAAGTTGGCTGTAATGGGCGATTCGATGATTTCTCCAATGGAACCAGTAATTTTCTGCAGGGGCTTCGCCATAAGACCGCGCATACCGGCCAATTGGCGAATTTGCATCTTAGAACCACGAGCACCGGAATCGGCCATCATATAGATGGGATTAAAACCAAATTCATCGCGTTTTAGATTTTCAAACATGACTTCGGCAATTTCATCGGTGGTGTGTGTCCAAATATCGATGACTTTGTTGTAGCGTTCCCCCGCGGTGATAATACCTTTTTTGTACTGGTTCTCGATTTCGGACACTTCCTTATACGAACGCTTCAAGATATCCGTCTTATCTTTTGGAATAAGCATGTCGTCAATCGACACAGTTATCCCAGCAAGGGTAGCAAACTTGAAGCCCAGTTCTTTAATATCATCCAAGAGTTTGACGGTTTGATTTTGGCCTAATTTTTCATAACACAAGGCTACCAAATCACCCAACTCTTTCTTCGTCATAACTCGATTAACATAGGGCAGTTCCGCAGGAATGACTTGATTAAACAGAACACGCCCCACAGTAGTTTCGATCAATTTACCGTTGCGACGGACTTTAATGCGGGCATGCTTTCCAACTTGTTTAGCCTCGAAAGCGATGATGACTTCTTGAGCATTGCCGAAAATTTTTCCCTCGCCCTTATCGCCGGGCATTTCCTTTGTGATGTAATAAGAACCCAAAACAATATCCTGTGTCGGGGTGACGATCGGACGACCGTTCGATGTTGAGTTGATGTTATTGGTTGAAAGCATCAAGAAACGAGCTTCCATCTGCGCTTCGCTCGAAAGTGGAACGTGAACCGCCATTTGATCGCCATCAAAATCCGCATTGAACGCCGTACAAACTAAAGGATGAATTTGAATGGCCCGGCCCTCGATCAAAACGGGTTGAAAAGCTTGAATGCCTTGACGATGTAGTGTTGGGGCACGATTTAAGAGAACATGATGGTCGCGAATAACCTCCGCCAAAATGTCCCAAACCTCCGGCTTAACCCTCTATACCATTTTTCGGGCGCTTTTAATCGTGTGAACATATCCTCGATCTTCAAGTTTCTTGATGATAAAAGGTTTGAAAAGTTCCAAAGCCATTTTTTTCGGTAATCCGCACTGGTTCATTTTCAATTCAGGTCCTACAACAATAACGGAACGACCCGAGTAATCAACGCGCTTTCCCAGCAAGTTCTGCCGGAAGCGACCTTGTTTACCTTTAAGCATATCTGAAAGGGATTTCAAAGGACGATTTCCAGGACCGCGAACGGCATGACCGCGGCGCCCATTGTCCAAGAGCGCGTCAACGGCTTCTTGCAACATTCGCTTTTCATTCCGAACGATAACTTCCGGAGCGTGCAGTTCCAAAAGTTTCTTTAAACGATTATTGCGATTAATGACACGACGATAAAGATCATTTAAATCGGAAGTTGCGAAACGACCACCATCCAAAGGCACCAAAGGACGCAATTCAGGCGGAATAACGGGCAAAACTTCCAAAAACATCCATTCAGGTTTGTTATCACTTTTACGAAAACTCTCGATGACCTTCAAGCGCTTGATGATTGTTTTTCGTTTTTGCTCGCTAGCAGTTTGTTTCATCTGCACGCGTAATTTTTTATCCAAATCTTCCAAATCTACCAAACGAATCAAGTCACGAATAGCTTCCGCACCCATTTTCGCCTTAAGCGAAGCACCGAATTCTTGGCGGAGCTTTTGATATTCGTCTTCGGAAAGTAATTGGCCCACTTCCACCGGCGCCTTACCAGGATCCAAAGTGACATAGGACTCATAATAAATAACTCTTTCTAAGTTACGCGTCGACATTTCCAATAAATAACCCATGCGGGAAGGAACGCCCTTTAAATACCAGATGTGCGAAACTAAACAAGCTAGTTCAATGTGACCCATACGTTCACGACGAACCTTGGCCTGAGTAACCTCAACGCCGCAACGATCACAAATAACATCACGATACTTAATCCGTTTATATTTACCACAGGCGCATTCCCAATCTTTAGTCGGTCCAAAAATTTTCTCGCAGAACAACCCGTTCTTTTCCGGTTTGAATGTGCGGTAGTTAATCGTTTCGGGTTTTTTTACCTCGCCGTGGGACCAAGAACGAATGACTTCGGGAGAAGAGAGTCCAATTTTGATCGCGTCAAATCGAGGTGTTTCTTTTAGTAAATTTTCAAGAATCGGCTTCTTATCTGAAGTGGTCAATACCACTTCAGAGGTAACCGGCTTCACTTCTTCGCTATTCTCAGGCGCTGTTGATTTGATTTGGCTCATGTTTTCCCCCTCCTTAATTCGAATTCTTGATTAATTTAACGTCTAAACACAAACCCTGTAATTCTTTCACCAAAACGTTGAATGACTCAGGAATGCCCGGTTCCGGCGCATTCTTGCCCTTTACAATAGCCTCATAAACCTTTGTGCGGCCTTGGACATCGTCGGATTTCACCGTCAAAAGTTCTTGGAGGGTATAAGCTGCTCCGTAAGCTTCCAGCGCCCAGACTTCCATTTCCCCAAACCTCTGACCACCAAACTGAGCTTTACCACCCAACGGTTGTTGGGTAATTAAAGAATAAGGTCCAATGGAACGAGCGTGAATTTTGTCATCGACCAAGTGAGCCAGTTTCAAGATATAAATGTAACCAACTGTCACCTCTTGATCAAATGACTCTCCGGTCATCCCGTCATAAAGTGTGATTTTTCCAGTTTCTGGCAATCCTTGCTCTTTGAGGGCTTTTTTAATCTCTTCTTCCTTAGCACCGTCAAATACAGGTGACGCAACATGATAACCACCTTCACCAGCGGCCCAGCCCAAGTGCGTTTCCAAGATTTGACCTACGTTCATACGAGACGGAACGCCTAAAGGATTCAAAATAATATCGACCGGACGACCATTAGGCAGATAAGGCATGTCTTCCACGGGGACGATCTTTGAGACAACGCCTTTGTTGCCATGACGACCCGCCATCTTGTCTCCCACGGACAACTTGCGTTTTTTAGCCACATAAACCTTCACAAGTTTAATGACGCCCGGAGGAAGCTCATCGCCTTTTTTTACTTTATCAATCTCATTATTCTTCTCGCGTTCGATTTCGCGAACACGATTTTGAAGAACTTCTTTCAATTGCTTCACTTCCTCTTCAGTCTTCTCTTCTAATGCGTTTTTTTCTGATTTATTTAAGCCCTTGAACTTCTCTTCGTTTTGGTTTTTCAAAGTTTCGATGCGACTTTCATTTTCCTTCTCAAGTTGTTTGATTTTATGAGCGGAATCTTTTTCAATCGCTTTAACCATCGAGGCATCTCGACCCTTGATCTTTTCGTCTTTTTCTTTACGCTTAAAAACTTTGACGTCAATAACTTTTCCTTCAACGCCAGGAGAAACGCGTAAAGAAGCATCGCGAACGTCACCAGCTTTTTCACCAAAAATAGCCCTCAATAATTTTTCTTCAGGGGTTAATTCAGTTTCGCCTTTAGGAGTAACTTTGCCGACAAGGATGTCACCAGGGACCACTTCAGCTCCGATACGGACAATTCCCTCTTCGTCCAAATCCTTGAGAGCTTCGTCGCCCACATTCGGAATATCCCTGGTAATTTCCTCTTTGCCCAATTTGGTGTCGCGGGCTTCCAACTCGAATTCTTCGATATGAACGGAAGTAAAGTAATCTTCGCGGGCTAATTTTTCAGAAACAATGATCGCATCTTCGAAGTTGTAGCCTCTCCACGGCATAAAGGCCACCAGAAGGTTTCGGCCCAAGGCTAATTCACCTTGGTCCGTCGAAGGACCGTCGGCAATAACATCTCCCTGCTTAACTTTTTCGCCCTTCTTGACAATGGGACGTTGATTGATGCAGGTATCTTGATTGGAACGTTTGTACTTAGTTAATTTGTAAATATCGACTGAACCCGTTTCATCCATTTCATCGGCGAAGATGATGATTTCACTTGAAGAAACCCCTGCGACCACACCATCTCGCTTTGCAATAACTAGGACACCAGAATCATACGCGGCCTTGTATTCCATCCCAGTTCCAACAAAAGGAGCTTCCGTTCGGATCAATGGGACGGCTTGCCGCTGCATGTTCGAACCCATCAAGGCGCGGTTAGCGTCGTCATGCTCCAAGAACGGAATGAGCGAGGTTGCTACCGAGAACAGCTGACGTGGCGAAACGTCCATATAATGCACATCATCCGGACTAGCCAAAGGAAAGTCATCTTTGTAACGAGCCGCGATAATATTATTCGCGAACTTGTTGTTCTCATCCAAAGGCGTATTGGCCTGAGCGATAACAAACTTGTCCGCGTCATCGGCTGGCAAGAACTCGATCTTCTTTCCAACTTTGCCATTTTCGGCTTTGCGTAAAGGCGTTGTCACAAACCCATACTCATTGATTTGAGCATAGGTGGACAATGAAGCGATCAAACCGATATTCGGACCTTCTGGGGTCTCAATCGGACAAACACGACCATAATGCGTATGATGAACGTCACGCACTTCAAACCCTGCTCTTTCGCGGTTCAAACCACCAGGTCCGAGAGCAGACAAACGACGTTTATGGGTCAACTCAGCCAAAGGATTCGTTTGGTCCATGAATTGCGAGAGCTGAGAGGTTCCAAAAAATTCTTTCACCGCAGCCGTAATCGGTTTGGTCGAAATTAATTGGCTGGGCATCGGGTTTAAATCCATGTCTACAATAGACATGCGTTCGCGAACCGCTCTCTCCATGCGAGTAAAGCCTAAGCGGAGTTTATTTTCCAAAAGCTCGCCAGCAGTACGAACACGGCGGTTACCCAAATGGTCGATATCATCTTTTTCGCCTTTGCCATTACAAAGATCAAAAAGGTAACGAATAATACAAACTAAATCATCTTTGGAAATAGTACGTTGATCCAAAGACGTTTTCAGATCCAGCTTTTTGTTCATCTTATAACGACCCACGCGGGCCAAATCATAGCGTTTTTTATTAAAGAACAAGCTTTCCATTAAACCTTTAGCGTTTTCCAATGTCGGGGGATCGCCAGGACGCATCTTTTTATAAACTTCGACTAAAGCGGTTTCGGACGAATGTGTGTTATCTTTCCGAAGAGTGTTCAAAATAGACACGTCATTCGGGTTTGAAGGAACGGCCTTCACCTGTTTGATATTCATTTTTTTGAGCGCTGCGACCACTTCAACGGTAAAGTCGGCTCCAGCCTCGACGACAACTTCGCCGGTTTCAGGGTTGGCAACATCTTGAGCTGCCGCCTTACCCTGAAGTTTCTTTTCAGAAACCTCTGCGTTCTCAACATCAAAGAAGATCTTCAAGATATCCTCGTCCGTTGAAAAACCCCAACCACGTAAAAGAGTGCTGGCCACAAATTTTCGTTTGCGATCAATACGGGCGTACAAAATACCGTTTACATCAAATTCAAATTCAAGCCAAGAACCATGATAAGGAATCACGCTGGTCATATACATTTTTTTACCCGACGAAGACAATTTCCCATCATCCTCGTCGAATGTAACACCAGGAGAACGATGCAGCTGAGAAACAATAACGCGTTCAGCACCGTTGACCATGAAAGTGCCACGGTCAGTCATCATAGGCAGGTCGCAGAAAAACACTTCTTGTTCGCGAATATCTTTAACTTTTTTAGTGCCGGTTTCGGGATCCTCTTCACGAATGACGAGACGCAATGTGACTTTCATCGGAACGGAATAGGTCATGCCCCGTTCTTGACATTCGCGAACGTTATATTTGGGTTCTAAAAGAGTGTAGGAAACAAATTCAAGAGAAGAAACTTCGTTGAAATCCCAGATTGGAAACACACTGGTAAAAACAGATTGAAGACCATAATCCGGACGTTGATCGGGTTGGACGCCTCTTTGAAGAAAAGCTTCGTAGGATTTTCTTTGAAATTCGATCAGGTCCGGCATGTCCATGATGGAAGAGATGCGGCTAAAATCAATGCGTTCGCGACGACCAAATTTCATCTTTTTCACTGAATGTCCTCCAGAAAAAACAGGAATGAAACTGAAAACCCCTTCTCTCAGAAAAAAAAAACGAGAAAATGGCTTTTCTCGTTTTGGGCTAAAGAGGGGTGAGTATACAAACGACGGGCAAACAATGTCAATAAAATCTTAATTAATAAGCTGCAAAACTCGTGAAAATCCTTGAAGATCTTTTAGTACAGTTTCTCTCAATCCAGAACCTCTAAATAAAGCGCTAACTTTGTCATAACCGCTATCGTGCAGCTCTAAAAGCGCCATGCCGCCAGGGCCTAGATACTGTATAAGGGGTTTAACCATTTTTTTGTAAGCCTCGAGCCCATCTTCACCCCCAAAAAGGGCCTCAACAGGCTCAAAATCCCTTACTTCAACCGGCAAGCTATCCTTTTCGGGCAGTGGAATATAAGGCGGATTACTCAAAATGAGCTTAAATTGTCTAGGATCGTTGGATGTAATGGCCCCAAACCAATCCCCTTGGCGCCACTGAACCCTTTCTAGAATCTTTAAATTAGAAGCATTTTCCTTAGCGATTCCCAAAGCCGCTTCTGAAACATCCACCGCCCAAACTCTACACGGAAGGGCTTGGGCAACAGACAAAGCTATACAACCGCTTCCAGTACCCAAATCCAAAACCAAACGCTCTTCTTCAGGTATATCTTTTAAATAGTCAATTGCGGCCTTTACCAAATGTTCAGTTTCAGGCCGCGGGATCAATACTCCCGGAGCCACCTTGAATGAATTACCAAAAAACTCACGAGTCCCTGTGATGTATTGAATGGGCTCGTGTTGAGAACGGCGTTTTAAAAATTCACGAATGACTTTCAATTCAAAACTATCTAGCGGACGATCAAATTGTAGATAGACTTTTAAACGATCGATTTTCAAAGCGTGCGCGATTAATATCTCTGTGTCAAACTTAGCGTTTACAATACCTTTGTGGTTTAAATAAGGTACAGCCCACTGAATGATTTTCAGAGGGGTCCAAATAGATTTGGATTCAGAAACTTCGTCCACAAAACACTCCAAAGTCTTCAAAACAGAGATAAAGATATTAACCCTGATCTTTCAACTGCTCTTCTTGAAAAGCTAAAGCCAAAGCTTCCATGAACTCACTCAAATTACCATCTATCACTTTGTCCAATTGATACAGGGTCAATCCTATCCGGTGATCAGTTACTCTGTTTTGGGGGAAATTATAAGTTCGTATTTTTTCACTTCTGTCCCCACTTCCCACCTGACTTTTGCGGGTCGCCGAAAGACTAGCTTTCGCTTCTTGGTCCACTTTCTCTTGTAACCGCGCGTAAAGAACTTTCATGGCTTTGGCCTTGTTTTTGAGCTGTGATCTCTCGTCTTGGCATTGGACCACAATCCCGCTGGGTACATGGGTAATTCGAACCGCCGAATAGGTAGTATTAACGCTTTGACCACCCGCGCCGGAAGAACAAAAAGTGTCAATGCGAAGATCTGAATCCTTGATTTGAATTTCAACTTCATCCACTTCCGGCAAAACAGCCACAGTTGCGGCAGAAGTATGAACTCTGCCCGAAGCCTCCGTTCGCGGAACTCGCTGAACCCGATGTGTTCCACTTTCAAAACGAAACTTACCATAAGCATTTTTTCCAAGAATCATGAAGATGATTTCCTTGAACCCGCCTATTTCGATCGCGCTAGAATCTATCAACTCTATTTTCATGCCTATTTTTTCAATGTACCGGGAATACATCCTAAAAAGATCCGCGACGAAAAGGGCAGCCTCGTCCCCGCCCGTACCGGCTCGAATTTCGATAATCGCGTTTTTATCACCGCGAGGATCCTTTGGAATCAATAATCTTTTTAATTCCTTTTCCAATTCCTCGACTTTTTTTTCTAAAACCGGCAGCTCGACTTGCGCAAGTGATTTTATTTCAGCATCAGATCCACCCAAAAAAGCGCGCGCCTCTTTTGTCTCCTGGAAACACTTTCGATATTCTTTTATTTTCGCCACTAACTCTCCCAGGTCCGCATGCTCTTTAGCGATTTTCTGAAATTCAGTTGAATTAGAAAAAGTATCCGGATGAATCAACCGATCCGATAATTCCTGATAGCGTTTTTCAGCTTGTTTAAGTTTTAATTCGATCATCGAAACTGCCTTAAGTTAAATCTATTTGAAATCTAGAAATTAATCCGCAAAAAAACAAAAACCTCCGGATTAAAAATCCAGAGGCTTTTTAAATTTGATATTATTTTTCTACGATTGTTTTTCAGCGGGAGGAGGTGCTGCTTTTCGTTTGGCCTTCTTGGCGGCCGCGGCCACAGCTTTGGCCTCTTCACGAG
>CAYXYA010000016.1:0-14569 GCA_964469185.1 uncultured bacterium
CATTCCGCTATTCGAGGCCATTCGTTGAATCACAGATTGAGTAATATTCAAATGGGCCTGAACCGCCGCTGAATCCTCTCCATATTTTATTTTTTTAGGCACGCGATATCTCCATTGAAAATATTTTATGAATCTCCCTGATTTTTATCCGATCCACCAAACAATGCGGCCAAACCACCGATAACTAAAAGCATCACTGCCGCAAACCCCAGAGCATTCCCTAGATTTATCGGTTTTGCATCGTCTCTTCTTGCTTTTTGCTCTTCAAGGCGTTGTTTACTTTGGTTATAAGCATTTTCTACCCATTGGCTTAGGTTGTTGTACCCATTATCCCTGACCCAATCATAAGTTTCGATATTCCGAATTCGACACTTTGTGATCGGATTTTTGCCTTTTTCGGAGGTCTTTCCATTCAGGTCTTTAACATTGTGAATATAAATTCCCAATAGCCCACTGCCCTTTTTGTAACTTTCCTTTATTTCGTACTCCACCCATTCCCTGTCTGCTGTTTCCGATCCGATTAAAACCACTGTTACCGATGTCCCATTAAGCTGTCCATCAATCCAATTTTTTATAGCACCCTTACCCTTTTGTTTAATTGATTCCCATTCCGCCTTGTCGATAAAGCCCGCACTTTCGATTCCAAGTTTAGTAATACCACTATTGCGGATTTGACCTACTCTTAAAATGTCGCCATCGTAATGAAAACTAAAAAAAAACTCTTTTAGCCATAAAAGCTCCTTTCCGAATTTGTCGATATTTTGACGTTTATTCGGAAATTAAAGTTCTCAAATAGGCGCTTAAATTTCTCAGCCGAAAAGTTACAAGCATTAAAGGGCAACGGGGTTTGGGGCAAAGCCCCAGGAGAAAGGGGTGTGCCGAGGATCACCAAAGGTAGCCGAGTCCAGGGGGAAGGCTTTCCGCTATTTCTCAAGATCATACAAGCTAAAGTCTTGGGTCAACCGGCTCACTTTCCATGGCAAGAACCCCGAATACGCACTCATGAACTCGACGCAATGGTTCTTTGGCGACAAATCGTTCCAATGCTTCAAGACCAAGGGCAAATTCCCTTAAGGCTAAGGATCGTTTAACTGAAAGGCCTCTAGCTCTTAGCCGCTTTAGATTTGAGGGCAAGGTATATTCAGGGCCGTAGATAATTCTCAAATACTCCCGCCCTCTGCACTTCACCGCAGGTTGTAGCAATCCCTTGTTGTTGGAAGCGATGAACTGAAATGGTTTCACAACCATCCCTTCGCCCCCCGATTCAGTCAGGTTCTTCCACCACTGAATGACACCTTCCACCTGGACAGAGTCTTCCAAGTCCACGGCCTGGTATGGGGTCTTCAGCAGTATCTTGGGGTCCAGGTCGCAAATTTTCGCCAATTGATCCATATGCCAAACATGGTCCCGGTCAGTATGAACCTTTCCTTCAGTGGCAAGGATATGGAATGGCGCTACCTTGAAGTCGTTGACATCGTTAATCGGCCAGCAGTAGTGCTGATACGATTCCCTGAAACGCTTCAAGAGTGATAACCGCTCAGTATGTTGATTGACCCCGGGTTTAAGATCCGACAGTCTTTCCGAAGCCAGCTCTAAGACAGCTAATTCATCTTTCAAAGCGGAGAGACCAGCCGTTCCAACAGGCGCATATTGCTTCACCAAAAGTTCTTGTGCTTTGGCGGACCAGGGCATGAGTTCCACGTCCAGGCATACCCAATCGGTGCCAAACTCTTTCCAGAAGTCAGAGGCATCCAGGGCCTTGTTCAGTCGAGCTAGTATCTCCTTCTCCCAATGAAGGTTCTTATCGAAGAATCTTCTTCCTGTGCGGGTATAACAAATACCTACTCCGTCCCCGATGACACCGAAGCGAGTCCGGGCAACTTCCTCATTCCGACAAGTAACTATTACCATCCGGGAGCCCATATGCTTTTGCTCACATACGACCTTCTGCACTCCAGCCTTGTGGTAGTACTTGAGAGCCTCTTGGGGATGCTCTAACAATCCTTCTTCCTCTGATGTTTCGCAGGGCGACATAGTAGGTGGTAGATAGATGAGCCACTTGGGGTTAGCGGCAAAACGACTCATGACTTCTAGTGCCGCAGTGGTGTTCTCTTCACGAAGAGTTACGGTATTGCGGTAACGGGTTTGTATGATCCTCTTACCTTGGATATCTTCCATGTACAGCAAGTCGTCGTAGGCTTGTTGAGCCGTCAACGCCCTATCGATAGTGGGCACTATCGGTTTTACCGATTCGTAGTAAGCCCTAAGAGCCGGAACGGAAATGAGTTCCTTTTCGGGATACCGAAGAGCGGTCAGTTTGCCACCAAAAACGCACCCCGTATCAATACAGATTGTTCGGTTCAACCATTCGGCTTCAGGAACAGGGGTATGCCCGTAAACCACCATGGCTTGACCACGGTAATCTGCCGCCCAGTTATAACGGACGGGCAGGCCATATTCATCTGTTTCACCAGTAGTTTCTCCAAAGAGGGCGAAACTTCGGACATGCCCCGAACCCCTTCCCTGCATATCCGCTTTCATACCAGCATGGGCAATAACTAACTTGCCTGCGTCTAATACCGCATGGCTGACGAGGTTGTCGATGAACTCCACGGCATCTCTACGGAATCCGTCTGACTCATGGGAGATTTGTTCTAAAGATTCCGCTAAGCCATGGGTAATCTTGACATCTTGACCCCTGAGTTTCTTCATCAACTTGATGTCATGATTTCCTGGAACACACAAAGCGGTTTCAGCCTTAACCATATTCATGACCAATCGAAGAACTTGTGGTGTTTTTGGTCCGCGGTCCACCAGATCTCCAAGAAATGCCGCACGACGTCCTTCAGGGTGGCTGGCTTGGGTCTTGTCCTCATTGAACTGATATCCCAACGTCGACAGAAGGTCAGTCAATTCATCAAAGCATCCATGTATATCCCCAATAATGTCAAATGGTCCTGTTAACTCCTTACGGTCACTCCACAGCTTTTGGCGTTCAATGACAGCAGTTTCCACTTCTTCCAAGCTGTTGAGGACGAATATATGCCGGAACCCTTCCTGCTTCAGGTTTCGGATGGACCGACGGAGCTGTTGAACCTGTTGGGGGATGACATGTTTCCCAAATTGTCGGTCTGGCCGGTTTTGGTTTCTTTCCTGACAGACCTTTTCCGGCAAGTTCAGGACAATTACCACTGGAAGACAGTGATACTCACGGGCTAAGGCCACAAGTGGTTTGCGGGCCTCAGATTGGACGTTAGTAGCGTCTACGACTGTAATCTTGCCAGCGGCCAGGCGTTTAGCAGCAATGAAGTGAAGAACCTCAAAAGCATCCTTGGTCGCAGCCTGGCTGTTCTCATCGTCCGAAACTAAGCCACGGCAATAGTCCGACGAAAGAATTTCGGTTGGTTTGAAATGCTTCCGGGTAAATGTGGATTTACCGGAGCCAGAAACTCCAACCATTACCACTAAAGAGAGTTCGGGAACGGTTATCTTGCTCATTTAGAACTTCCGTTGCTTGCATCAAGGGTAAATATCCCCATCTGAGTCGGAGGACCTACGGCTGGGTCTTCAGGGCCAATGGCTTTAAAGGTCACTGAATAACCAAAGCGGCCACCAATTCCTTTGGCCCATTCCTGAAACTCGGCCCTTGTCCATTCAAAACGATGGTCATTGTGCCGAAATTGTCCTGGCTTCATGTTCTCAAAGCGGACGTTGTATTCCGAGTTAGGCGTGGTCACAAGGATGACCGGAGAATGGACGAATTCGAACACTACCCTTTCCAATACAGCCAACCTAGTTTGATCTAAGTGCTCAATCACTTCCACTAGGGCGGCACCGTCATACCCTTCCAAACGCTTATCCCTATAGCAAAGGCTACCGTGAAGAAGTTTTATCCTCTCACGTCTTTTTACGGGCATCTCCTCAAGCCTTAAACGTTCGCTGGCAATCTCTAAGGCCCTATGAGATACGTCCATCCCAACGATTTCCTCGAAAGACCTTTCTTTCATCATGAGCCTTAAGAGTTTACCCTCTCCACAACCCAAATCCAAAACCCGATGAACGTTATGGGCCTTCAAGACCTCCAAGACCGTGTTCATGCGTTCTTCATTAAGAGAAATTTTCGTTTCAAGCGACTCTTCCTGTTGCGGAGCTTCTTCCTCGGTCTGGATGAAGTCAGGAGAATCTTCTTCTACCAGTTTTTCTAAGGCGACATCTGCCAACCAGCGTTGATTCCTTAGGTAACGCCGGACAATGGCTTCTTTTTCAGGATGTGCGGGTAGCCAATCCTTGGCCTTGGCTAAGAGCTTATCCACCTCATTCTCGCCCACCCAATAATGTTTTTCGTTATCCAAAACAGGAATTAGAACGTACAGATGACTCAACAAGTCTTTGAGGAGACACTCTTTGGAAAGGTGAACCTTGAAGTAAAGGCTATCGCCCCATTCAGGAAACTTCGGGTCCAAGGGCAACTGTTCGCAGGTCAACTGGTAGCCCAATGGCTCGAAAAGTTTCCGAAGAAACTTCTCGCCACCTCGGCATGGAACAGCGCTGATAGTAGCCTCTAGTTTTAGAGGAGTATCCGCTAATTCTGGCTTAGCCTTGCATTGCCCACTCATGGCCGAACTATAAACCTTGTTGAGAGCCACGGAGAGGAATGAGGAAGCCGCATAGGGTCGGTCATTAACGTACTGACCTAATAGCTCGGGTACGGATGCACCCCTACGGCCCCGAATCAGGCCAACTGGGTCAATATCTACTAAAAGGGCAGCTGTACAGACATTGAAGGTAGCTTCGGGATAAAAAACGTAGGCGTTACCATAGGACAGCTCAGATGTGTGGATATTCTCCGGGTTCTTCCTGAGAAGGAAGCCAAGGTCGGTGGCAGGCGTAGTTCGATTGGTAATCGTTAATAACATATCGGCTCTTTTTACTTTGTTTGGGCATATGAACGTTCACTTTACCACATGTTTATGGCAAAAAAGGCTTTGCAAGTGACCTGCCCCAGAAACTAATCCAGAAATAAAGCCAGAATGGCTTTCAATTTTTGCCATGTGGTTTCGATAGGTTTATCAGGGCTTGGGGCAAAGCCCCAGGAGAAAGGGGTGTGCCGAGGATCGCCAAAGGCAGCCGAGGCCAGGGGGAAGGCTTTCCCCCCAAAAAAGAAGTCCTTAATTTTTGAGCGGAAATAATTCCTGGATAGCTGACATAAATTCCGTGACCTGAAATTCAGCCCTGTAGTATTTATTTTCCCTTAATCGAATCATTCCGAGGAGTTCGAGTTTAGAAAAATAATCCGACACGATACGCCCCGCCTCTGAAACATGATCTTCTTTTTGAAAACGATTCTGTAATTTCTTTGCCTGCTCCCATTCCGCCTCAGTGGTGTTCGCCAAAATACTGTATAAATCCAGCGCATGGTAACGGCCTAATTCTTTATCGGGATCTTCTCGCCGATCCCGAAACGCGAACAACTTCATCATCAAATAGGTATAAGGATGGGGTAGGGAAATCTCTCCTTTCCACGCTGTGCCGGAACTGAGAGTTCCCTCAACGGGGATCAACAAAAGGTCCTCTTCCAAAGTGGGGGATTCATTGACGGGATGCGCGTGAATCCCGATCGAAGGGTTGGGCCTTGCGCGTCGCTCGTCCGTTTTGACGGCTGTTCCTTTAAACTGGTTCTCAGGCCCGGTCAAAATGTCGATCTTGACGCTACCTGCCTCGGCGCCTTTAGGTCCGAGTTTCACGAATTGGTAATTTTCTGCGCCTTCAACCACGGTGTAACCGAGACGAGTCATTGCTTCCACTAAGGGTTTGAGTTTGTCAGAGTGGATGAGTAGTTCGGGACGTAAGAATAAATCCAGATCGTTGGTGGAACGGGGTTCAGGTTTTTCCTTAAATAAGGTTCTGATCTGCATCCGGCGTACATAATCGGCCTTGAGGTAAATTCCAAACCCTCCGCCAATAATTAGTTTGATCTCCGTGTCCTTGATGTCATACAGCAAATCAAGAAGGGCGGTTTGGAGATTCGTCATTGTATCCATGGTGGCTCTCGCTTTGTTTCTTCCTCGATAAATGATTTTACCTGAGCTGCGGTTTCCATGTCACGTTTATCTCCGGTCATAAGTTCTAGATAAGTCTGTACAGGGGAAGCCCACGGTAAAGAGTCACCTCCGCGTGTGTCGAAATAAACAGTCTCATCGTCCGTTTCTAGGATTTCAAGGTTGGGGAAGCGGTCGGTTTTGCTGTTGGGAAACAATGCCGCGAATTTCTCCAAATCTCGGCAATATACCGAAAAGATTTCACCAGGTTGCATCATAGCGAATTGCGTGACCGATGAAATGCCCGTAACTACGATGGGTATTTTTGTTTTCTTGAGTTTCTTTGAGAGAAAATTCTCCATTGTTTCGTTTTCGGTTGAAATCTTTAGACGGGTTTGTTTTTTAATGACCGGCTGGGAATAGTTTACGCTCAACTTTTCAAGAAGTTTTTCAGGTTGCAATAAACGGATTTTATCCTCTCGGTCGATTATCAAATCTTCTTCCAGGCTATTTAAGACCTTGGAAACGGTCGATAGACTCATTGGGGTCTGTTCCGATTTTTGAACCAGTAAATTCCTTTGATTGACCTCACGGTAAACTTCCTGAACGGTTGAATAGCTTGGCCGCGCAAGGAATGATCTTCCGACCATGGAACTGTTCTTCCGGTAGATATTCTTGATAGAGGCCGATGAAGTGAACCGATTTTCCTGACCGCTTCGAAACACGGAAAACGTGCCGGGAACGGAGATACACCCATTACCACACAAGTCGATGCCGTTGAATTTCTCCCTTTCCAATTCTTTTAATTGCGATTCGTTCAGGAAAGGGACGATGAGTAAAGGTTTGATACCTTTTTGGAGTGAGGCTACCTTCAACCAATAAAGAGTGAAATTAAAGGCCTTAGGTGTTGTAACGGATTTACATTGAACGGCGAATTTAACTGAGTCCTTTTCCCAGGTCGCCTCAATGAATGCGTCAAAATCCCCTTGTATGTTATTTTCAGATGGTAATTGTTCCAGCACACGAAAGGAGAGAGGGGGGAACTCAATCTCCCCTTTCCTTAACATTTGAAGGATTTCTTTTTCAGTTGGTGTTTTCTTATTATTTATCATTTTCTTATTTAGGAAAATAGCTGTTTTTAGGAAACTTTTCAAGCTATTTGAATACATACAAAAGGCATAATCTAGGGTTTAAGGCCTGTTTTGGCTAAAACGAAGAGGGAAAAACTCCCCAATTGAGTTTCTTTGGATCGCCGGTATTGCACGATAAGCCTTTATCGTGCAATTAGGATTTGCATATTACAAGTTGGTCCCCTTGGTTCAAAGGTATGACCGTACTGCGGACTGCCCGAAGTTTGGTCGGGCTATTTCAATGACACCGCAATGACACAAAAGGGGGTCCACTGCCTTAAAAGCCCCTTGAGGCAGTGGCGGAAGTCCACCGCCTCCCCCTGTGTCATAACCGTGTCATTGGGAACCATAATTTGGGCGACTTGACCGTCGCCAAAGGTTATCAACCGTCACCAACAAAAAAGCCTCTGCCCACCAAACCAAAGTGGGCAAAGGCTTTTAAAATGTGCTGGGGACAGAATTTTTTGTTAGGAGATGTCCGGAAAGTCTCGGTAAAATTTCAAGTCCACTGCCTTACCATTAGACTAACCCTCCTCCGGACCCACCGCTCCCTTTGTCCCGGCAGGACGGACAGGGAACACATTGTACTCAAATCCCTTTTCGGAACAACCACTATCCAAGCGTCTTTTCCAAAGGATTTCACGCCCTTTTGAAATCGTCTTCAAATCACGGAGAAGAGCATGGATATGGTTGTAAAATCATTCACGTGCCTAAAAAAATGAACCGTATTTTTTGAGGAGGGAATGGTGCCGCACATCCACGAAAAGATCGATTTCACTGTTTCCATTTTCATCGTGAAAGACCAAAAAGTCCTTTTCATTTTTCACAAGCAGCTCGATCGTTGGCTTCCTATCGGCGGTCATATCGAACTGGATGAGAATCCTGAGGAGGCGGTGTTGAGAGAAGCGAAGGAAGAAAGCGGTCTAGATGTGGAATTGGCGGGGAACAAGTCCCCATTGGATCCCGAGCAAGGATTTTTTCCTTTGCGGACACCGGAATTCATGGACGTTCACTTAATTAAAGAACCTCACTGGCATATCGGGATGGTTTACTTCGCCCGTGTGAAGTCCGGGAAGGTGACACTGAACACGGAAGAACACCGGGATATCCAATGGTTTCACGAAAAAGATCTGGACGATGCCAAGTGGGCATTATCGAAGCCATTGAAGTTCTACGCCCGAGAAGCCCTGCGAAAAATAAGGGATTAAAATAAAAAAGCCGTTCCCGTGCGGGAACGGCCTTGAATATCCACGAAGCCGGTTACTTGGAAGCCATTTCTTTCGGAAGGGCCGGGGCTTCCTTGAAATTCCACATGATGCGCAGATCTTTGACCGCTGTCCTGGCGATCTCGCCCGCGTCCCTTTTCTCCTCTTGACCGACCGCTGTCGGAGTGGCCTTGGTCGGAGCAGGAGCTGATAAATTTTCGAGCATCTGCGCGGCGGGGAACCAGACGCTCGCGAGCGTGCCTAAGACGTAAGGACTTTTCAAGTCGCGGGCGGTTTCCATGAACTTGACGGAATCCGGCAGGCGTCGAAAAACGGTGGGCCAGATGTGAAAACCCTTATCGGTCAGGTATTTCGCCGAAGGGTACCCTCCCGCCGGCGCGAACTCATAATGCCAGTCGCAAAGGATGATGTCCTTGGGGACCCGGTCGATGGCGGCGGAAGTGCCGTTGTCACTGCCTTCCCAGACATGGTGTACCATCTTACTGTCCAGCAAACGATCCCCCCACATCATCATGGTGACGCCTTTCTTCTGGAAATAATCGTGGAAGGCGGTCACTTGACCGGCAAAGATGTCCGCCGTGTTCTTGTCTTTGCAACGCGGACATTTTTTACTGCCGATGACGAAGACCTCGTCCATCCCCACGTGGAAGGTGTCGGTCTGGAAGGCGTCGATGAGCTCATCGAACAGATCGAACATGGTCGGGTTGAGTTTGGGATGTAGGGGGCACCAGGAACGACAGTAGAACTCCTTATTATTCAGGTCGGTGTATTTGGGGGAAGCGTCGGGGATCTCCTCGAATTCCGGATGGGCCTTGAGGAGGCCGTCAGGCGGTAGCTGCCAGGATTGGTGGCCAAGGCAATTGATCTCGGGAATGACCTTGATGCCTTCGTCCCGGAAGGCCTGGACCAGCTCGCGGACCTGGGCTTTGTTCCAGCTCGCGTTTTTGTCCTGTTTGATCTCCGGGTGGGAATCAAACCAATAGTGGTAGTCGATCTCGTAGATGACCATGTTGCAGCGGTTCTTGGAAAGTACGTCATGGATCAGGACCTTTATTTTGGGAAGCGTGTCCGAGCCCGAGTCCAAAAAATGGATCCCCCGCCAAGCCTGATCCGGCCAATCGGCGATCTGTACTTGGGGATAAGAGCCGTCTGGAAGCTTCAGTTGTTCGAGGATTTGTCGTCCATAGATCTCACCGCGTTTATCCTTGGCCAGAAGGAAAGCCCCCCGGGGTTGGACTTGCAAGAGGAATCCTTCGCTCGGAAGATGTTGGTTCGGCAGGGACTTGGCGAATTTCTTGAAGAGGGCTTCGGCCTGCGGAGAACGCAGATCGCTGTCATATTCAATGGTGACATTGCCTACGGCACCCGTACCCTTCAGCCATTTCACGACATGAGGCAGGGGAACGAGGGTGGGTTTTGTATCCGCCTGTGAAATTCCTCCGAGCAAGAAACACAGAGGCCCTAGAAAGACCCCGATCCACCACCTTTTTGAAATTTCCATCGCTTCCTCCCGCTGAATTTTTTCCGAACAGGCCCTTAACGGAGCTCTTGAACCTGTATCTGACTGATGTACATGCCCAGCTTCTTCGCGGCGTTGAAAATGCGGTCGTCCCGGTAAAATTCCCCGTAATAGATATTTTTGATACCCGCGTTGGAAACCATCTTGAAACAATTCCAGCAGGGGGAAGCGGTGATATAAATGTCCGCCCCGTCCAACCTGACGCCGTTTTTGGCCGATTGGATAATGGCGTTGGCTTCGGCGTGGATGGTGGCGACACAATGGTTGTCCTGCATCATGTGGCCCACATCGTCGCAATGGGGCAAGCCTCGGACGCTTCCGTTATAGCCGGTGGAAAGGATGGTCTTGTCGCGCACGATGACCGCGCCGACGTGTTTGCGGTCGCAGGTCGAACGGGTCGAGACTTCCCCCGCGATATTCATGAAGTACTGATGCCAATCCACGCGGATCCGGTGATTGGGTTTAGCCGCGGCTGTTTTGGTCTGGGTCGAGGAGGATTTCAGGTCCTTGAGGTGTTGGATGGGTTTTTTCTTCAGTTTGATCTTCACTCGAGACGCCATGAACGCTCCCTCATTTATTTTGGATCGACCGCGTACAGCTGAAGCATTTGAACCGGGTGCCAATGTTCTTTCGATTCGGCCAGGCGAGGCAGACCTTCCGCGTCGCCCGTGTTGATGAAGGCGTAGGATTCCAACTGCCGGCAGACACTGGCGAATATATAAGCCGACAATCCTTTGACCGTCAAGTCGGTAACCTCCATGAAGATACCATAAGTTTTTGGGCTTAAGGCTGCTCCAACGCAATAGGCGGCTAAACGATCCTCGACCAGCGCGACCCAGGCATCCATTCCCCAATCCTCGCCTTGATGAAGCGCCCGCAAATGGGCCCTTTGGGACGAAAGAAGCATCTTTTCAGCCATCGTATCCTGGAGGGCGGGGAGGCGCTGTTTTTTCCAAAGTTCAAAAAGATCCCCGCAGGCTTTCAAGTCCGCTTTCCGGTAAGGCCGCAGGAGCACGGCCTTCTCCTTTAATAGATGGTTGATCTCGGCGCGTTTGGCGCGGTAAGGGTCGCCGTGAAGTCCGGCCAGTCTTTCCTGGTTGTAAACATACTCGGTGAGCGTCGCGCGAAGGTCGAACCCCCAGGTTTCCGCCTGTTCCTTCTGCTCTTCTGTCAAACCTTCGATGCGGGAAACGCCCCGGCCGGGACCGTTCACGAGCTTCATATAATCCAAGGCTGCTTGCAGACTTTCAAAAGTAAAAGGATTCGGCGGGACAGGGAAATAGACGTAGGGACCGTAGAGCGCCACGATAAAAGCGGTGTTTTCCTTAAAGGTCAAGGCGTAAGCGAACTCATCCTGCCACATGAGAAAAAAGGGGATCGAAACCGTGAGCGCGTGGGGTGTCAAAAAAAGCGTCTGGGCCTTTTCGATACGCGCGTCCAGAGGCTCGACCGAGTCGAAAAAATCCGCGTGAGGAAGCTGAAGGGTGGGCACGAGATTCACCTATAAATAAAGACCCTGGAGGAGCAAGTCCTCCAGGGGATGAGGATTATTGGCCGGTCAAGACCCGTGAGATCTCACGGCGCAATCCATAACTCAACCGGTGCGCACGTGAGGGCGGGCGGTAGTTGGCCAGGTATTGCGGCAAGTTCTCGATCGCCACGACGCCGTGCTCATGGTTCACCACGGCCGAGGAGTCGCCTTGCGGGTGGGCGAAAACCACCACGCCCTGGATCCATATCTGGGAACATTCTTGCGCCCAGCGGGGAGGAAGGTTAGTTTCCAGATGGCTTCTCAAGTGATAGATCTGGGTCGCGACCTGTTTGAGCGGGTTGTAAAAACCCCGCTTGTAACGCGAACGGGTCTTGTGGGCTCGTTTGTGCAGGGTCCATTCCCGGTCCATGACGTCGCCGACGATACGGCCCCGCAGATATTTTGTCTCGATGACGAACATGGCGTTATGGGTGATCAGCAGATGGTCCAGTTCCCTGGGTTTGTCACCCGACTCGAATTGGATCGAGTGAAGGATCCGGGCGTCCATTTGAAGATTGTCTAAAACCTTGGCCACTAGGGCTTCGCCCTCGGCCCCTTCGCCGACGATACGACCCCGGTGCTTGGCGATGCCGTAACTCCAGAAAGCTCCTCCCAGCAACAGCGGGGTGAGGACGAATCCCCAGGGACGCCAAAAAGCCATCCCTAATCCGGCAACAACGAACGCGACTGTGATCCACCTCCAACGCAAGACCCACCGCATCGCCCGAGGAGGACGAAGCGCTTGTAACGTGGCTACCATAAAATTATGCCTTTCCCAGCGACAACTCCCGGGTTTGCACAACCTCTTCCTGAAATTCGCTAATAAATTGAGGATATTTTCGAATAAGGGACGACAGGTTGGTACTTTCCAAGACTCGCTGAATCGAATTTAAATAATCACCTAACTTCACGGCCACTTCGGACCGCTTGAGCGCCGGACATTTGGTGTCCGCGCCTACCAGCACTTTCTGGTGATCCTGGCTACGCATGATCACCGCGGGGTACATCGAACAATCCAGGGGACGCGCCTCATAAACCTGGCACGTGTGATCCTCAGGACTGAAAAACGAACAAGCGAAACCATGCCCGCATTTCACGAGCTCCGCTTTGGAGGCGAGGCCTTTGGCCGCCTCCCGGTAAGAACCTTTTGATTTGAGTGATTCGGCCTGCGTTCTTTCCTCGGGAAAGAAAAAAGGAGAGAGAACCGCCTGCTTCTCGGGGAAGCGGCAGCATACGGGACAATCCAAGCAAATTTCACTGGCGATCAACTGAGGCAGCTGGGGAACCATGGGGTCCTATAAGTTGTAGATTCCAACTCCGATAGTGATAAGCCCCCCAATGATCAAAAGCGGCGCTAAGGTCATGGAACCAGTCGCTAAAAACATATAACCGGCCACCAAGACGCCGACTCCGGCGCTCAAGGTCATCTTGCCAGCTGTGCTCATTTTAGGTTCAACGGTTGGGGTTCTGACGTTCGCCATATAAAGGGACAAACTCCTATCGGTACTTCATCGCTGGTTATTGTATAGCAGAACATTCACAAATGGATGAACGAAAGGCGGGAAGGTGGTCTTTTGCCTGAAAAGCTTTTTATTTCGGGGGTCGGATCGCGTCCAGCCCTCTCCCAGCCCTTCGCTCCCTTGGGTCGCTTAGGGCTTGATAGGGGCAATAACTTTCAAACCCCCAAAGTAGGGTTGGAGCACTTCAGGGATGACGACCGACCCGTCAGCTTGCTGGTAGTTTTCCAGGATGGCCAGCCAGGTGCGTCCGACCGCCAAACCTGAACCGTTGAGCGTGTGGACCAGTTCAGGTTTGCCGCCGCCCTCACGCTTGAACTTGACGCCGCCACGGCGGGATTGAAAATCGGTGCAGTTGGAACAGCTGGAGATCTCCCGATAGGTGTTCTGGCTCGGGACCCAGACCTCCAGGTCATAAGTCTTCACCGAGCTGAAACTTTTATCCCCGGTGGCCAAGACGACCACGCGGTAGGGCAAGCCCAACTGTTTCAAGACTTCCTCGGCGTCGCCCACCAAGGTTTCCAGGGCTTCCATACTTTTTTCAGGTTCCGCGAGTTGGAACAGTTCCACTTTATTGAATTGATGCAGGCGGATGAGTCCTTTGGTGTCCTTGCCGTAAGTTCCCGATTCGCGGCGATAACATGGAGTGAAGGCCGCGTATTTTTTAGGAAGGGAGCCGACGGGCAATGTTTCCCCGCGATGGAGATTCGCCAGGGAAACTTCGGAGGTGGGTATCAAATAAAGTTTGTCTTTCTCAACAGTAAAAGCTTGTTCGATGAATTTAGGGAACTGGCCGGACATTTCCATGGATTCATAATTCACCAGATGGGGCACCGCGACCTCTTGATAACCCCGTTTCGCGTGAAGGTCGAGCATGAAGTTGGAAAGAGCCCTTTCCATTTTCGCGCCCAAACCCCAGATGGTAAAAAAACGGGCGCCGGAAATTTTGGCGGCTTTCTCAAAATCCAGGATGCCCAGGGCGGTCCCCAATTCCTCGTGTGGTTTGGGTTTGAAATCGAATTTTTTAGGCTCGCCTACCTTTCGGATCTCTTTATTCTTTTCCTCGCCGCCTACCGGCACAGATGCGTCGGGCAAGTTGCAAATTTGAAGTTCGATGTCGCGGAAGTCTTTTTCAACCGCCGCGATCTCATTGTCCATCTGTTTGATCTCGTCGGAAAGTTCTTGGAGTTTGCCGCGATAGGACTCGATGTCCTTGCCTTCTTTTTTCATACGGCCCATTTCTTCCGAGGCTTTGTTCAGGCGTTCCTTGCGTTTATCCACCGAAAGGGTCAGGTCGCGGCGGCGGCGCTCGAGATCCAAATATAAGGAAAGGTCCACTTTGGACCTGCAATTCTCCAGGGCCTGTCGGACCTCGGCTTCGTGCTCGCGGACGTATTTAGGATCCAGCATGATGTTTCCCTTGATTTCAAGAATGGAGGACAATTGTAACCGCAAGATATTGGGGTTCAACACGCATTTTTGGCGCCCGCCCGAAAAACGTCCTCGCAAACGGGTTTATAAAGAATATACTTTCATTGATTTCACACTTAAAGGGAGGCTTTATGAGGCTCATCGATCGCAAATGGATGTTAGCGCTGATCTTGGCCG